>JAAZAQ010000272.1 GCA_012514225.1 Clostridiales bacterium
CATGTTCCGGATTCCCGGAAATCCGTCCGCATCCTGGGCATCGAAAGCTCCTGCGACGAGACGGCGGCATCGGTGGTCGAGAACGGCCGGGTGATTCTTTCCGACGTTGTCTACTCCCAAATCGCGCTGCACGCGCCCTACGGCGGCGTGGTGCCCGAAATCGCCAGCCGCTCGCACATCGAGAAAGTGGATGCGGTCGTCACCCTGGCGCTGAAGCAAGCGGGCCTTTCGCTCTCCGGTCTGGACGCCGTGGCGGTCACCCAGGGGCCGGGGCTGGTCGGCGCGCTGCTGGTCGGCGTCAGCTACGCGAAGGGCCTGGCTTTCGCGCTGGGCAAGCCGCTCGTCGCCGTCAACCACATCGCCGGGCACATCAGTTCCAACTACCTTGCCCATCCCGGACTGAACCCTCCCTTCCTGTGCCTGGTCGTGTCCGGCGGCCACAGCCACCTGGTGGAAGTCAAGGACACGGGCTACAGGCTGATCGGGGGCACCCAGGACGACGCGGCGGGCGAGGCCTTCGACAAGGCCGCGCGGGTGCTGGGCCTGCCCTACCCGGGCGGCCCCAACCTGGACCTCCTGGCGGAGCAGGGCGACCCGTCGGCCTTTACCCTGCCCATGCCACGTCCGCCCGGCCCCTATGACTACAGTTTCTCCGGGCTGAAGACCGCCTTCATCAACCTGGTCCACGGGCTGCGCCAGCGCGGCGAGACGTTTTTCCAGGCGGACCTCGCGGCGGTTTTCCGGGACACGGTCGTCCGCCACCTTTGCGACGGCGCCATCCGCGCCTGCCGGGATTACGGTTTCAAGACGCTCGCCCTGGCCGGCGGCGTGTCCGCCAACAGCCTGCTGCGCCGCCGGCTCGCCGAACGGTGCGAGGCCGAAGGCATCGCCTTTTATCTGCCTCCGCTGGCCTTGAGCGGGGACAACGCGGCGATGGTCGCGTCCGCCGCGTATTATCAGCTGTCAAAAGGGGACGTCGCGGGGTTGGACCTGAACGCCGACCCGGCGCTATCCCTTGTTTACGCGGAGGACCAGCCGGTGGATTTCTGAGCGGGTTCCCAGCCGCATCGGCAGTATCGACGTGCCCGCCCCGCAGCTGACGAAAATCTCCGCCCCGAACGCCCGGTACCATCCCGCGCGGAAACGGTTCCCATAGATGCTGGACGAAAGCAGGCTCCTGCCAAACAGGGCGACCTGCCCGCCATGGGTGTGTCCGCACAGGGCCAGGTCAAAGCGAAGCCCCGCTTCCGCCGCGTCCGGGAGTAGGTCGGGGGAATGGGTGGACAAGAGGACGAACCGGGCGCCGTCGGATTGTTCTTTCAAGGCCTGGAAATCAGGCTTTCCGCATCTGAAATCGTCCGGTACGCAGACCGCAAGCGAGTCGTCGCCTTGGCGGAACACCCGGGTCTGGTTGACGAGGGGCTGCACGTTTTTCTCCCGCATCGCGCGCAGCAGCGGCTCCATCGTCTTGCCTCCCTCCGGATAGTCGTGGTTTCCCAGCGCCGCCAGTACGGGCGCGCCGGCCGGAAAAGAGGGAATGGCGTTGAAAAAGGCGATGGCTTGCTCCTGGTCCTCTCCATAGTCACCGCCCAGGAGAATCAGGTCCGCTCGGAGCGCGGTCAGGCGCTCGCACAGGCTGACGGCAGCGCGGGCGTCCAGGTACGCGCCGAAATGGATGTCCGAGGCGTAGGCGACGGCGTAGCCGTCAAAAGCCCCAGGCAGCGCATCCAGCCGGCGCTCCTCCTCCCGAAGGACGATATTGCCCGCCAGAAAAAATGGATATAGCCACTTCTTGTCCCTGGGGATGTGCCGCAGCATGGGCGGCAACGCGCGGGCCAATCGTTCTTTCAGTTCCAAGCGGACCTCCGGGTGTTTCTTGATCGTCAGACGGCCGTACGGCAGCTGTAAGCGGTGCTTGCCCTTTGCGGCGGGCACGCTTACTATACCATGGAACCCATGACGTGGCGGAAGGGGGAACGAATGAGAACGGTCAAGCTGCTCGCGTTGGCACTTATCCTGTTGCTGGCTGTCTTCCTTGGAGGCTGCGCGCAAGCGCCTGAACCCCAAGCGCCGGTAACGCCGCTGCCCATTGCCACTCCAGGCAAGCAGCCCGCAGCAGCCGTGGCGCCGGACACTCATCCCCCCGAAACCACGCAGGCCGCCTTGCCGGAGGGCGGGCAATACACCTTAAGGGACGACGTCGCGCTCTACCTGCACCTGTACAAACGGCTGCCGGACAACTTCATCACGAAAGCCCAGGCGC
>JAAZAQ010000273.1 GCA_012514225.1 Clostridiales bacterium
AAAGAAACCGCCGCGGCTTCCCGCGGCGGCAAGGTGTGACCCCGGTCCGGCTCAGCCTTCCTCGTCCTCCGCGCCGTCCTCTTCCTCGTCGAGCTCGTCCATGAACAGCTCGAACACTTCCTGCTCGATTTCGTCCGAGTCGCAGGAGACGTAGGTGTCTTCGCCGTTCTCGTCCGCCTGGATTTTGAGGATGACGACCTCGCCCTCGTCCTCGTCCTCAGCGTCCTCTTCCTGGGGCGCCAGCAGCACGACGTAGCTTTCACCCTTGTGCTCGATGGTGCTCAGGTACTCAAACTCGGTCGTGACCCCGTCCTCGTCCGTCAGTTCCACGATGTTGCTTTCCATTTCCTCCGGCGCTTCTTCCGGGGTCGGGTTGGTCTTGTCCTTGCTCATTTCCGTTCCTCCTGTATCAGCTGGACGGCGCGTCCGTCCTGGGGTGTAAAATCATGCCCGGTTCATTGTACCCGCAGCGCGTCCAGGTGCCGCTGGAGGATGACCGCGGCGGCGGCCTGGTCCACCTTTTCCCGCAGGTTTTTCGCCCCGGCGCCGCCTGCGCGCAGCAACTCCTCCGC
The DNA here is from genome assembly GCA_012514225.1 of Clostridiales bacterium. Taxonomy (GTDB): domain Bacteria; phylum Bacillota; class Clostridia; order Christensenellales; family Aristaeellaceae; genus UBA6115. The sequence continues at coordinate 573 of JAAZAQ010000273.1, forward strand.
TTCCAGGCTGGACAGCCGCTCGTCCTGGGTGTGTACCTTGACGCCCTTCTTCTCCAGCGCCCCGCAGAAGCCCAGCGTCTCCTCCGCCTGCGCGCCCAGGCTGCCGTCCATGTTCCGGGGAAGGCCGACGACCACGTACTCCGCGCCGTGCTCCTGCATCAGGCCATGGACGGCCGCGGCGGTGGGGCCCCAGCCGCGGTGGGCCAGGGTGCAAAGCGGGGCGGCCAGGCGCCGTTCCGGGTCGCTGAGCGCGACGCCGACGCGCCGGCCGCCGTAGTCCAGGCCCATCAGGCGGCTCACCGCCGGCCCATGGCCCCCGAAAAGTAAAATCGCACCAGCTCCTCCAGGATTTCGTCGCGCTGCAGCCGGCAAATCAGGCTACGGGCGTTCTCGTGGCTGGTGATATAGGTCGGGTCGCCGGTCAGGACAAAGCCGGTGATCTGGGCGACGGGGTCGTAGCCCTTGGCCACCAGGGCCTGATATACATGCTGAAGGATGCCAGCGGCGACGCTGTTTTCATCCTGCAGCGGGACCATCCTGGTGGTGCCAAATCCCTCGGTCATGCGCATCCCTCCTCTTTTTGATTATACAGGAAGGCGGGAAAACATCAAGCAAGGATTTCACCTTTCCCGGACGGATTCCGGCCCGCCGGGATGGTATACTGCGAGGGAGGGAAACTAGGGAGGAATGAATGACCAGACGCCTGTATTTCGAGGACGCTTTTCTGCGCGCCTTCGCCTCTTCCGTGACGGCACGGCGGGAGGACGCGGCGGGCGCGTGGCTGGGCCTGGAGGCGACGGCCTTTTACCCCGAGGGCGGCGGCCAGCCCTGGGACACCGGCACGCTGTCCGGCCCGGGCGGGGCATGCCGGGTCACGGAGGTGCGCCTGGACGGGGACGGGGTCATCTGGCACAGGGCGGAGGCGGCCCCCGGCGCGCGGCTGCCCGAAACCGGGGAAGCGGTGGAAGGCCGGATTGACTGGGAGCGCCGGTTCGACCACATGCAGCAGCACACGGGCGAGCATATCCTGGCCAACTGCGTCCACCGGCTGGCCGGCGGCTTCATCCACGGGCTGCACATCGGTTCGGAGGTCTCCAGCATCGACGTGACCCTGCCCGGGGGCGAAACCCGCCTGCCGGAGGAAACGCTGGACGAAATCGAGGCGCTGGCCAACCGGCGGCTGGCGGAGGACGGAGATGTCGTCTGCCGGATTCCGAAGCCCGGGGAGCTGGCCGCCCTGCCGCTGCGCAAGGACCCGACGGTGAAGGAAAGCGTCCGCGTCTGTGCGGTGGGGGACTATGAGATGGTGGCCTGCGGCGGCACCCACCTGCGCAGCGCCGCCCAGGTGGGGCTCATCAAGATTCTCTCCGCGCAGCCTGCCCGCGGCAAGATGCGCGTCTTTTTCCTGTGCGGGCTGCGGGCCGCCCGTTATTTCCAGGCCTGCCACCGCTCCCTTTCCCGGGTCGGCGCGATGCTCAACGCCGGGGTGGAGCAGGCGCCGGAGCGGCTTGCTGCGCTGCAGGCGCAGATGGGGGAAGCCCGGCGCGGGCTGGCGGCCCTGCGCGGGCGCCTGGCGGAGGCCCTGGCGCCCGGGCTGACGGAAACCGCGGGACCCCTGCCGGACGGCGGGTTGCTTGTAAGCCACAGACTGGACGGGGAAGAATCGGACCTGATGGAGCACCTGGCGCAGGCGCTCATCGCGCGGCCGGGCATTGTCGCCCTGCTCACAGCGCCCAGCGCGGACGGCGAAGCCTGCCTGTTCGCCCGTTCCCAAAACCGCGGGGAGGACATGCGGGAATTGCTGAAACAGGCGGGCGCAAGGGGGGGCGGACGGCCGGACTGGGCCCGGGGCGTGGCGTCCGCCGCGGACCTGGATGCCGCGGCGGCGGCCGTCCTGTCCGGCGGTGGCTGAGAAATTTCGGCGTCTGTATACAAAGGCAGTGCAATCGTCGGGCCGCGCCTTGGTTGACAGGCCCGGCGCGGTTGAGTAATATCCTGTATACAACTTACCCGCCATGCGGAGAACCCCTTCCCGCCGGGCGCCGCCCGGAAAATCCCCATCGTCAGCGTGAATGAAAGGAGATCCACCCATGAAAAGAACCCTGTCCCTGCTCCTGGCGGTCCTCCTGCTCGCGGGCAGCGCCGCGGCCCTGGCCGAGACAAAGATGTGGGGCATCACCACCGGCGGCACCGGAGGCACCTATTATCCCCTGGGCGGTGAAATCGCCGCGCTGTGGATGAAGCACATCCCCAACCTGGACGTTTCCGTGCAGACCTCCGGCGGCTCCAAGGACAACATCCTGAAGATGAACAACAGCGAGGCGGAGTTCGGCACGGTGCAGAACGACGTCATGTATTACGCCTACAACGGCGACCAGGACTTCTTCGGCGGCGAGGTCATCGACTCTTTCGTGGCCATCGGCGCCCTGTACCCCGAACTGGTGCAGGTCGTGGTCGCGGCGGATTCCGACATCAAGACCATCGCCGACCTGAAGGGCAAGAACGTGTCCGTGGGCGCGGTGGGCTCCGGCGTGTACTTCAACGCCGTGCAGCTGCTGGGCGAGGCCGGGCTGAAGCTGGAGGACGTCAAGGCCCAGCACCTGAGCTTCGACGAGTCCGCCACCTCCTTCCAGAACCGCCAGCTGGACGCCTTCTTCGTCACCGCCGGCCTGCCCAACCCCGCCATCATGGACGTGGACAGCAAGCGCGACGTGCGCCTGATCGGCCTGACGGACGAGCAGATGACGGCGCTGCAGGCCAAGTACAGCTTCTACGTGCCCGTCGTGGTGCCGGCCGGCGCCTACAAGGGCATCCTGGAGGACGTGACCGTGCCCGCCGTGGGCGCCGTGCTCATCTGCAACAAGGACCTTCCCGAGGACCTCGTCTATGAGATGACCAAGGTCCTGTTCGAAAACACGGACGAGCTGACCCACGCCAAGAAGGAATTCATCAAGGCGGAGAGCGCCGTCAAGGGTGTCCCGGTTCCCTTCCACCCCGGCGCCGCGAAGTACTTCAAGGAAAAGGGCCTCCTGCCGTAAGCGGAACAACGCAGCCCCGGGCCCAAAAGCCCGGGGCTTTTTAGCCTGAGGGAAGAGGAGGACAGCCGATGAGCGAACGGACGCCGGACCCGATTGAAAACCAGCCGGTTCCGCCGGAGGGCGCGCAGGAGGAATTCGAGCGCGTCGACCAGGGCGAAATCCAGCAGATCATGAGCAAGTTTGACCGCGAGAGCGCCTTCCGCACCCTGACGGGGTCCCGCGGGCTCATCCTCACGGTCATCCTGGTGTGCTTCTCCCTGCTGCAATTGTACAGCACCTGGTTCATCATCCCCAGCACGCACATGCGGCCGCTGCACCTGGGCATCGTCGTGATGCTGGCGTACTTCCTCTACCCCGCCCGCCGCGGGGGCGCGAAGGACAACCTGCCCTGGTGCGACATCGTGCTGGGCCTTGCCGCGCTGGCGCTCTTCCTCTATCCCGTCCTCAACTTCAACCAGCTGGCGCGGCAGAACAGCTATCAGCTCTATCAGTACTGGATTGGCGGCGTCGCCATCCTGCTGCTGGCCGAGGCCTGCCGGCGGGTGGTGGGGATACCCATCGTCATCATCGCAGCGGCGTTCATCCTCATCGGGCTCTTCGGCCGCAGCATGCCGGGCTTCGCGGCCAACCGGGGCTTCAACATCCAGCAGGTCATCAAGCACCTGTACTTCACCCAGGAGGGCGTGTTCGGCGTGCCGGTGGGCGCCAGCTCCACCTTCATCTTCCTGTTCATCCTCTTCGGCGCCTTCCTGGAGAAGACCGGCGTGGGCGAGTTCTTCATCGACCTGTCCAACGCCATCGCCGGCAAGCAGCGCGGCGGTCCCGCCAAAGTAGCCGTCATCACCAGCGCGCTGGAGGGCACGGTGTCCGGCTCCTCCGTCGCCAACACCGTTGGAAGCGGCTCCTTCACCATCCCGATGATGAAGCGCCTGGGCTACCGGCCGGAGTTCGCCGCGGCGGTGGAGGCCGCCGCGTCCACCGGCGGGCAGATCATGCCGCCGGTCATGGGCGCCGCCGCCTTCCTGATGGCGGAGTCCGTGGGCGTGCCCTATTCCACCATCGTCAAGGCCGCCATCATCCCCGCCCTTTTGTACTTTGCCGGCATCTACATCGTCACCGACCTGGAGGCCAAGAAGCA
>JAAZAQ010000274.1 GCA_012514225.1 Clostridiales bacterium
AACGCGGAAGGCGGGGTGGAATCCCTGGTCTGCTCCGTGGACCTGGAAAGCCGCTCCGGCAGCGCAGGCGCCGGCCGCAAGGTCAAGGGCACCCTGCACTGGGTGGACGCCGCCGGCGCGCTGCCCTTCGAGGGGAGGCTGTACGAGCCCCTGCTGGCGGACGAGGACGCAGTGGACGAGGAGACGGACCGGAAGGACTTCATCTCCCGCCTCAACCCGAACAGCCTGAAAACCGTGCGCGGGCTGATGGAGCCGGCGCTCCGGGGCGCCCGGGAGGGGGACACCTTCCAGTTCCTGCGCGCCGGCTATTTCTGCAAGGACAGGGACTCCACAGATGTGCTGCCCGTCTTCAACCTGGTCGTCGGGCTCAAGGACAGCTACAAGCCGTAAAAAATACAGAAAGCAGGATAACATGCTTCCAGTCCGCACCCGCTTCGCGCCCTCCCCCACCGGCTTCCTTCACATGGGCAGCCTGAGGACGGCGCTGTACTGCTACCTGTTCACCCGGAAGAACAAGGGAACCTTCATCCTGCGCATCGAAGACACCGACCAGGAGCGCCTGGTGCCCGGGGCGACGGAGGTCATCTACGACACGCTGCGGGAATGCGGGCTGAACTGGGACGAGGGGCCGGACGTCGGCGGCCCCGTGGCGCCCTACGTACAGTCGGAGCGCAAGGACAGCTACCTGCCCTACGCGAAGCAGCTGATTGAATCCGGCCACGCCTACTATTGCTTCTGCACCCGCGAGGAGCTGGCGGCGAGGCGGGAAGCCGCCCAGGCGCGCGGGGAAACCTGGAAGTATGACAAGCACTGCCTCGGGCTGAGCCGGGAGCAGGTTGCCGGGAACCTGGAGAAAGGCCTGCCCTGGGTGGTGCGGCAAAACACGCCGACCACCGGCGAAAGCGACTTCGACGACCTGGTGTACGGGCACATCTCCGCGCCCAACGACACCCTGGACGACATGGTGCTCCTCAAGGCGGACGGCATGCCCACCTACAACTTCGCCAATGTCGTGGACGACCACCTGATGGGCATCACCCACGTCATCCGCGGGATGGAATACCTCTCCTCCACGCCCAAGTACAACCTGCTGTACAAGGCCCTGGGCTGGGACATCCCCCTGTACATCCACCTGCCCAACGTCATGCGTGACGCCAAGCACAAGCTGTCCAAGCGCGACGGCGACGCGTATTACAGCGATTTCATCAAAAAGGGGTTCCTGACCCCGGCGCTGATGAACTACCTGGCGCTGGTGGGCTGGAACCCGGGGGACGAGCGGGAGTTCTTTACCCTAAGCGAGCTGGTGGAGGCCTTCAGCGTGCAGGGCCTGTCCAAATCCCCCGCCATCTTCGACGTGAACAAGCTGACCTGGTTCAACGCCGAGTACATCCGCAGGCTGAGCCCCGGGGAGTACCTCCGGCTGGCCCAGCCCTGGTTTGAGCAGGCGCTGTCCGGAACGGGCATGGATTACCCCAGGCTGGCCGAACTGATGCAGCCCCGCACGGAGATTTTCAGCCAGATTCCGGACATGGTGCGCTTCCTGAAGGAAATGCCCGGTTACGACCTGGCGCTGTATGAAAACAAGAAGCAGAAAAGCGGCATGGAGAGCGTTCCCGGCGCGCTGGCGCTGGCCAAGAACCTGCTGGAAACCGTGGAGGACTGGAGCGAGGAGGCCATCCACGCCGCCCTGATTCCGGGCATCGCGGCCGCGGGGCTGAAGAACGGCACGGTGCTCTGGCCGCTGCGCGTCGCGCTGTCCGGCCAGCTGTCCACCCCCGGCGGCGCGATTGAAATCGCCTATCTGCTGGGGCGCCGGGAAACGACGCGCCGCTTGGACGCGGCGCTCAAACGGGTGGGCGGGGCAAACTGAGGCGCGATTTTACGCGGATTTCACCCGGCAAGCCCCCTCGCCCTTGTGAAAGCAAGGCCGGGCGTGTATAATGGCGTCAGTGAAATACGGAGGTAACAGCCGATGAAATCCATCCCCATCAAGCTGAGTTTTGCCGAGGAAGTCAAAACCTTTGTCAACGTCGCCAACCGCTACGACTATGACATGGATTTGCGCGCCGGGCGGCACGTGGTGGACGCCAAGTCCATCCTGGGCATTTTCTCCCTGGACCTGTCCAAGCCCATCACCCTGGAAGTGTATTCCGACGACTGCGACGACCTGTTGAACGAGCTGAAGGCCTTCATCGTCTGAGCCGCCAAAGACCCGCGTAGTTTGCCTGCCCGCGCCCTGGCGTTCCCGGCAGGCTTCTTTCTTTCACGGCGCGGCAAGCGAGGGAGCGCCCAAAAAACGGAGAAAAACCATGCTGATCTGCGACGCGCACGCCGACACCCTGTTCCGCATGGCCTATGCGCCGGGGCAGGCCTGCGACCTGAGCCTGGAACGCCTTGAAAGGGGCGGGGTCAGCCTGCAGGTGCTGGCGCTGTTTGTAGGGCTGGACCCTGCGCCCGGGGCGGTGAAGGCGCTGTATAGCAAGATGCTGGATGCCAGGGACGCCCTCGTGGCCGGCGGGTGGCGCCAGGCCACAGAGCCGGGGGAAGCCCGGGAGGGGGAGGCCCGCTTCATGCTGTCCGTGGAGGGCTGCGAGTTCCTGGGCAGCCGCCTGGAAGCCGTCCGGGAACTGCGTGACCAGGGCGTCCGCATGGCCGCCCTGACCTGGAATCACGAGAATCGGTTGGGCACGCCCGCAACAGTCAATGAAACGGAGGGGCTCAAGCCCTTTGGGTTCGAGGCGGTCCGGGAAATGCAGCGGCTGGCAATCGCGGTGGACGTATCCCACCTGAATGCCGCCGGGTTTTACGACGTCCTCCGGCTTGATTCCGCGCCGCCCCTGGCCAGCCACTCCTGCTGCCGCGCGATGTGCGACCATCCGCGCAACCTGACGGACCGGCAGCTGAAGGATTTGTTCCGGGCGGGCGGATACATCGGCATCAACTTTTATCCCCGTTTCCTCGCGCCGGAAGGCGCGCCCTGCGGCGTTGGGACCGTCGTCGAGCACATCGACCGCTGCCACCAGCTGGGTGGCGCGGGCATGGTGGGCTTCGGCAGCGACTTCGACGGGATTTCCCTCAAGCCCGAAGGGCTGGACAGCCCGGAGGACTTTCCCCGGCTCCTCGAAGGCCTCCGCGAGATGGGATACGGAGAGGCGGACGTCCGCAACATCGCCGGGCTGAGCTTTCTGGACTATTTCGGGCGGGTTAAGGCAAGCGCGTAGCACAATCCGTCCGGCATGGAATCAGGCCTGAATCAATCGCCTTGCAAACAGAAAGAAGCGCCCGGACGGGCGCTTCGACTGAAAAAGCGAATGAACCGAAGGGCTCCGCGCGGGTTATTCCTCCAGTTTCGCCATGGCGGCGATGAAAGCCTCCTGCGGGTCCGCGCCGGCCAGCGCGACCTGGGCGATGGCGTCGCCGAAATCCTCCAGGTCGTTGAGCGGCATGTGGAAGAGGACGTCCAGCTCCTCCATCCCCGGCAGCACGCTCTCCACCAGCTGCGCGGAGCGGGTGCCGAACCAGCCGTTGCCGTAATCCATGCGGAAGTAGGAATAGAAAACCTCGTTGTTCGCCAGCGCGATGAACTTGGCCAGGGCGTCCCGGTTGGCCTCCGGCACGCGCATCACCGGAATCGCAGTGACGGAAACCATGTCGTAGTACACGTAAACCTTGACCGTGCAGGATGCCAGGGAGCTCTCCATCTCAAAGTCGAGGGTGAAGACGTCGTCTTCAAAGTCGTAGATATACTCCTTGGCGTCCAGATACTCCTCCACCAGGGCGTTGAGCTGGCGGACGGTCTCCTGCCGGGCTTCCTCCTGCGCCAGAACCGGCAAGGCCGCGAACGCCAGCAGGAAAGCCAGAAACAACAAAGCCCATTTTCTCATCATGTGGCACCCCTCTTTTTTATCGCTGGACAAATCATACCAGAAAAGCGGTCGATTTCAAACCCGGATTGTGCCGGTTTGCCGCAAAAGCGCCAGCGCTTCCCGTTTCGCCGCGTCCATCGCCCGGGGCAGGGGCAGGGCGGCCAGCATTGCCGCATCCGCCCATACGCCGCCGGGAACCCCGGGGGCGGTGTCCGTTTCCCGGCGATAGACGCGCATGTTCCAGACACGGTGCGTGAAGGCGTGGCGGGCTTCGGCGAGGAAGGTGGGCGCGCCTGCCGCAAGCCCCAGGGAGCGGGCGAGGTCGCGCCCCGACTCCGGGCTGTCATCCCCTTCGGCCAGCGGAAAAACATACAAGCCCTTCAACAGGGCTTTATCGCGCTTCAGGAGCAGCGCCCGCCCCGCGCAGGTGAACACCGTGACCCCGACGGACACCTCCCTTGGCGCCGGCTTCGGCTTGCGGACAGGCAGCGCGCCGGGATTCCCGGACTGGAACCCCACGCACTCCTCCTTCAGCGGGCAGCGAACGCAGTCCGGCGAACCGGGCAGGCACACGGTGGCGCCCAAGTCCATCAGCGCCTGGTTCATGTCCCCCGGCCTGTCCCCCGGCATCAGCGCCAGGCCCAGCGCGTACAGCCCGCGGCGGGTTTCGGGGCGGTCTATGTCCTCCTGAACGCCGAACAGGCGGCTGATGACGCGGGCCAGGTTGCCGTCCAGCGCCGGCACCGGCTCGCCATAGGCGATGGACGCGATGGCGGCCGCGGCGTACGGCCCTACGCCGGGCAAGCCCAGCAAGCCTTCCACGTCGCCCGGAAAGACACCGCCCCTCTCGCCCGCCACCATCCGGGCCGCCCTGTGCAGGTTGCGCGCTCGGGCGTAGTACCCTAGGCCTTCCCAGGCTTTCAGCACCTGCTCCTCCGGCGCTTCCGCCAGCGCGAAAACGTCCGGGAACCGGGCGAGGAAGCGCTCGTAGTACGGTCCGACGGTCTCGGTGCGCGTCTGCTGGAGCATGATTTCCGACAGCCAGACGCGGTAGGGGTCCTTGGGGCCGCGGAACGGAAAGACACGCGCCTGCGCGTCATACCACAGGAGCAGCTTGCGCGTGATGAAGGGCGCCAAATGGGGTGTTTCCAACTATTCCCCCGCCTGCTCCTGCATGCGGCGGAAAAACTCATATTCCTGGCTCAGTTCGTCAAAGAGCCGCAGCGCGTTCCAGACGCCGTTGTTCGGGGTCCTCATGGCCTTCAGCGGCACGGGGGCGGTCCCGGACTCGTGGAAGCTGTCCAGAAAGCGGTTGAGCAAGCCCTTGGGGAAATGCGCCATGACCATCATCTCCCCCGGCAGCGCTTCCCCGGCGTGGGTGATGCCGCTCCTTGGCGCCAGGCCGCACAGCGCGTCCAGCGTTTCCTCATAATCCG
>JAAZAQ010000034.1 GCA_012514225.1 Clostridiales bacterium
GTCGTCTCCTCGCTGCGCGAGGGGCGCTTTTACGCGTCGCAGGGCCCGCGCTTCGAGTCCGTCACCTATGAAGGCGGCGTGGTCACCGTCGCCTGCTCCGCCGTAAAGACGGTGCTCTTCCACTCCAACCTGGTCTGGAGCGATTTCCGCGTCGTCTCGGGCGAAAGCGTCACCCATGCTTCCTACCGGGTGGAGAAGGCGCGCGGGGAGCGCTTCATCCGCGTCATCCTCATCGACGGCGAGGGCCGCCGCGCGTGGATGAAGCCCTTCGCCGTATGAAGAGCCAGAGGATGACACCGGAAGAATCCCTCGCCGTCGCCGACCTGCACAGCCACCTGCTCCCGCGGGTGGACGACGGTTCGGCCAGCCTGGAGGAATCCCTGGAGATGCTGGCGTCCGCCTGGCGCCAGGGCGTCCGCCTGGCTTTCGCGACGCCGCACTACTGCCCACCGGGCTACGCCTCCAGGCTTCCGCTGGTCCGGGAGCGGTTTGCCCAGCTTCATGAAGCCGCGGCCCTGCGCCTGCCCGGCCTGAAACTGTGCCTGGGCCAGGAGGTGGAGGATACCCACCGCCGCCTGGACGACATGCTGTCCCGCGGGGAAATCTGCTCCCTGGCGGGCTCGCGCTACGTGCTGGTGGAGTTTTACGTTCAGCAGGATGCCCGGGTCATCCGGGAATCGCTGTACAAGGCGCTGGGAGCGGGCATCCGCCCGGTGCTCGCGCACGCTGAGCGCTATAAATCCCTACAGGAGCAGCCGGAAATCTACGGGGAGCTGCACCGCCGCGGCGCCTGCCTGCAAATCAACGCCTTCAGCCTGGCGGAGGAAAAGAACCCGCTGATTCGCCATACCGCGCGTGACCTGGTTAAACTGGAGCTGGCGGACTTCATCGGCTCCGACGCGCACCGGATGGGCCACCGCCCGCCCAACCTGCTCAGCGGGGTGCACTACCTGCGGACGCGCTGCGGCGCGGACTATTTCCGGCTGCTGACCTGGGAGAACGCGCGCGCCGTGTCGGAGGACCGGCTGCTGGAACGGCTGGGGTAGAGACCGGCCGGACGCGATTCTCCATCCTGGATGAAAGCGGGGAGCCCGCGGGCTTCCCGCTCATTCTTGTCTGAGCCATGGGTTTCATGGTTTTTCGCGCGCCTGGCCCGGCCATTGTCCAGCCTTGCCGGCGGGCGGCGCATTCGCCCGGGTTCAGCCTCACAGGCTGCGGGCGGTATGGTACAATCGATAAAAACGCGGGCCGCCCCGGCGGCCCAGGGAGTGGGAAGACGGCATGAAGGCTTGCGGACATTCCGACGAAAACTACGCCTGCCTGGCGCACGTGCCGATTTTCGCGGGCCTGAGCCCCGCGGAAAAGGAGGAAATCGCGCGCATTTCCGTCAGCCGCGCGTACCGGAAGGGCGAAACCGTCTACCAGGCCGGCGACGCGGGCGGCACTCTGTTCGTGCTGCACGCCGGCCGGGTCAAGGTGTCCCGGCTGTCCGCCGCCGGGAAGGAGCAGGTGCTGCGCGTCGCAGGGCCGGGGGAGTTCATCGGCGAGCTGTCCCTGTTTTCCTCCCTGCCCCTGACGGACAACGCCCAGGCGACCGAGAGCGCCGTCATGTGCGTGCTGGAGGGCGGGCGCCTGAAGGAGTTGATGGCCAAGTACCCAGCCATCGCCTTCAAGGTCATGGACGTCCTCTCCCGCCGGCTGGAAAAGGCGGACAGCCTGCTGGAGTCCGTCACCCTCACACCCGTCGCCCAGCGCGTGGCCAAAGCCCTGCTGGAAAAGGCCGACGCCGCGGGCGTGGTCCGGCTGCCGATGACCCGGGGGGATTTCGCCTCCCAGCTGGGCATGAGCCAGGAGACCCTGAGCCGCAGGCTGGCGGCGATGCAGGAGGA
>JAAZAQ010000275.1 GCA_012514225.1 Clostridiales bacterium
AGCCGCCCGGCCACGCGTCCCGAATGGTCCCGATGGCCCGCCCCTTCTCGCAGTTCTGGTACTCGCCGCACAGGCACATCTCGCACTCGCCGCAGGAGTAGCCGGTGTCGCTGATAATCCGGTCCCCTTTTTTCAGGCGCCACGTCTCGCTTCCGGTCTCCTCGATGACGCCGGACCATTCATGACCCAGGCGGACCGGGTACACCGGGTCATTGCCCTCGCCCAGCTCAAGCGTGCCTTTCATGATGGAGACGTCCGTCGCACATACCCCGCAATGAGCGACGCGCGCCAAAACTTCCCTGGGTCCGGGCTTCGGCTTTTCAACTTCTATGACCCTGAGCTCCCCCGGCGCGTATGCGACCAATGCCTTCATCGGTAGGCCCCCCTGTTCATATTTGTTCGGCGTCCAGCCAGCCAAAAATCGTCAATGCGTCATGGGATAATCAGAAATCCCGCGTATAGCCGCAAATCCAGCCGCCGTCGATGGTCACGATGGAGCCTGTCATGTATTTGGCTTCCCCGGCCGCCAAATAACAGGTCATGGAGGCGATATCGTCGGGCTCCCCGGGGCGCTTCATCGGAATATGGGAGAGCATTTTCTCGGCCTTGACGGGATCGGAATAGAACAGCTCCCTCGTGCCCTCGAAGAGGATGGAGCCCGGCGCGATTCCGTTGACGCGGATATTGTGCTCGGCAAGCTCAAGCGCCATCGCCTTGGTCAGGTTGAACACACCCGCCTTGGCCGCGGTAAACGCGCACTGCAGCCGCAGCGGGGTCAGGCCGACGATGGAGCCGATGTTGATGATGCTGCCCCCCTGCCCCTGGGAAATCATCTGGTGGATGGCGGGCTTGGAGCAGTAGTAGACGCCGTTGAGGTCGATGCTGATGATTCTCTCCCACAGGTCGTCGTCGTATTCGTGAATGGGCTTCCGGTACTGCGGCCCGCCGTTGATGCCGGCGTTGTTCACCAGGACGTCCAGCCGGCCGAAGCGCCGGACCGTTTCCGCGACCATCTGCGCGGCGCTTTTTTTGTCGCTCACGTCGGTGACGACCGAAAGCGCCTCCCCTCCCTTGGACTTGATGTCCTCCACGACCGCGTCGAGCGTGGCGGCCGTGCGGCCCGCGACAACGACCTTCGCCCCGTTCTGGGAAAACTGCCTCGCCATGGCGCTGCCGATGGCCCCGCCGCCCCCCGTGATGATGACGACCTTGCCCTTCAAATCGACCTTCATACTGCCCTCCTTTATCGCTTCAGCCGCATGAATCGCAACGTTCAAACGGCCTTTTCGCCCCCGTCGCCTGTCTTACTCCGGCACCTTCCGGCTCTGCCTGAAAATGTCGAACAGCACCGCGCCGGCCATCAGGGCGCCCTGCACGGCGACGCGCATGGTGGTCGGCAAGCCCAGGAAAATAATCGCGTTTTCCGCCACAAAGACCAGCGTCACGCCAATCAGGACACCGAGCGGCGAGGCTTTTCCGCCGCTGAGGCTGACGCCCCCGACGACGCACCCCGCAATCGCCCGGAACTCCCACCCGTCGCCGTTTTCCGGCAGGCCAAACCCCATGTCCAGCGTGAGCAGGATGCCGGCGATGCCCGCCAAGAGGGCGGAGAGCATGTACGCCTGTACCTGCATCTTTTTTGAGTTGATGCCGACCAGGGTCGCGACCTCGTTGTTGTCCCCGGTGGCCAGCATCCGCCTGCCCCACAGGGTTCGCTTGATGAGCACGAAAGCGATGGCAAAGAGGATGAGCATGCACCAGAAGTACAGCGGCATCCCCAGGTAGAGCTGGTCAAACGCATGGACCAGCGAAAAGCCTTCCACGGCATGGAGGTTGTACTGGTATTCCTTTATCATCAGGTACCTGGCCCCGCCCACCATGTACAGCGTGCCCATCGTGGTGATGAAGGAGGGCAGCCCGAACTTGACGACCAGGAACCCGTTGACAAACCCGATGGCCAGGCAGCAGGCAAGGGAAAGGAGGATGGATTCGGCCGCGCCCCAGCCAAGCTCCACCACCAGCATGGGCATCATGATGCCGGCAAAACCCGCGACGCGCCCGGTCGAGATGTCCACGTTGCCGGTCATGAGGGTCATGCTGGAGCCGAGCGCCGTAATCGCGATGAAAGGAATCTGGTTGAACATGGCGGAAAAATTCCGGATGCTCAGGAAATCCGGGCGGATCGCGGCCGTGATGAGCATGATGACGGCAAGCGGGATGAACGTGCTAAATTCATCCGTCTGCGTCAGCCTGCGAAGGCCTTTCCCGTCCCTGGTGACCAGCGCCTTGTCGCTCATGTTCCCGCCTCCTTCATCCGCCAATCAGGCGCCGGGCTTCCACGCGCTTGCGGAAAATATCCAGCAGTACGGAGAGCAAAAGAATAAACCCAATCAGCACCAGCTGGAGGTTGGTGTCGATTTTCAGGATGCGCAGCGCGTACCAAAGCGTATGGAACAGCAGGACGCCCAGGCCGGCGCCATACATGGAACCGGCGCCTCCGGCCATGCTGATGCCGCCGATGGCCACGCTGATGATGGCCCGGAACTCGCGGCCCACCCCGAAGGTCGAGCTGGCCGACGCGTTGACCAGCACGTCGAAAAGCCCGCCGACCGCCGCAAACAGGCCGGAGATGATAAAAACCATCATCTTCACGCGCTTGACGTTGATGCCGGACATCTGCGCAAACTCCTGGTTTCCGCCCACAGCCCGCAGCCGGTAACCGAACTTGGTCTTCCGGATGATGATGTCGCAGACCACAATCAGCCCGATGAAGATGAAAAACAGCCAGCTCAAGCCAAGCGGACGGGCGCGGGTGAAGCCGGACGTGCCAAGGGAGGAGATGGACATCGGGTATCCGTCGCTGACGGTCACGGCGAGTCCTGTGCAGATGAACTGGGTGGCCAGCGTGGTAATCCAGGAGCTCAGCTTCAGTTTCGTCACACAAAAGCCGTTGAATGCGCCGATCAGCGCGCCCGTCCCCAGCCCGACGAGGAGGGTGGGAACCACGCCGAAGCCCCAGTTGATGCAGGCGTAGGCCGCCATCACCCCGCTGAAGGTGCCGTTCATCCCGACGGACAGGTCGATTTCGCCGGACATGATGGCGAAGGCTTCCCCCATGGCGGCGGCGCCGATAAAAATGGAGCCCATCAGGATGGAGGAAAAATACTTCCAGGTGAAAAAGCTGGGCTTGATTGACGTCGTGACGATGCTCAGGATGACGATGGGAATCAGTACGCCAACCTCCGGGTTGAGAAGAAATCTCGACAGCGCGCTGCCCGATTGACTGCGCAGCCGCGCCTCAGCGTCCTTCTTCATGCAAGCGAAACCCTCCCATAGAAAACTTGACCGACCCGTCAGGAAACCGTTTTGAAGGTAGTGGTCGCCATCTCCATGACGCTGGTCTCCGTCGCCTGATCCTGCGCCAGTTCGCCGACCACCTTCCCCTCCGCCATCACGACGAAGCGGTCGCTCATTGCGAGTAGCTCGGGCAGCTCGCTGGAGATCATCACAACGGCGACCCCTTCTTTCGTCATCTCGTTGATCAGCCCATAGATTTCATTCTTCGAACCCACATCGATGCCCTTGGTCGGCTCGTCCAGAATCATCAGTTTCGGTTGGCTGTTGAGGGAGCGCGCGATGACGATTTTCTGCTGGTTGCCGCCGGACAGCGTCGCGACGCGCGTGTCGATGGAGCGCGCCTTGACGCGCAGGCTCTTGAAGTACTTTTCCGCCCGCCTGGACAGCGCCGACTTTAAGACAAAGGGGCCGCGCGCGACCGCGCCGAGGTTGGAGATGCCGATGTTGTTGCGGATATCCCAAACGAAGTTCAGGCCGAATTTTTTCCTGTCCTCGCTGACCATCCCGATTCCGTGCCGGACCGCTTCCTGGGAATTGCGGATGGTGACGGGCTTCCCCTCGATGAAAATCTTCCCCGATTTCACAGGAAGCATGCCGAAAATGGCCATGCAGGCTTCGCTGCGCCCGGCGCCGACGAGCCCGGCCATCCCCAGGATTTCTCCCCTGCGGACGGAGAAGGAAACGTTCTCGATCAGGTTCCGGTTGGCCACATAGGGATGCTCCACCGTCAGGTTTTCCACGCGGAGCACCTCGTCCCCGGGCGTCTGCGCCTCCTTGACGTACATCGCCGCGATGTCGCGGCCGATCATGTCCTGTACGATTTTCCGGGTATTGTACTGGCTGCGCTCATACACCGAGATGTTTTTCCCGTCCCGCAGGATAGTGACGCGGTCCGTCAGCTCAACGATTTCAGCCAGTTTGTGCGTGACAAAGATGATGCTGACCCCCCGCGCCTGCAGGTGCCTGATGACCATGAAAAGCTGCGCGACATCCTTGCCGGACAGGGAGGTCGTCGGCTCGTCGAGTATGAGCACCTTGGGGTTGATGGCCAGCGCCCGGGCGATCATCAGCATCTGCTGCTGCCCGATGGACAGCTTCCGGACGTCGGCGCGCGGGTTCAGGTCGATGCGGTTGTCCGCCAGCAGCTGCTTGGTCGCCCGGAACATTTCGCTGAAGTTGGCGAAGGGCGTCCTGCTCTTCCGCACCGGGCGGCCGTCCTGCGGCTTGTCCCTGGTGCTCTCCATACGCAGGTCGAACATGAAGATATTCTCGGCGACGCTGAAGTATTTGAGCACGTTGATTTCCTGCGGCACATAGCCGACGCCCAGCAGCATGGCGTCGTTCGGGCTGGCCGGCCGGATTTCCCGGCCATCCAGCAGCAGCGTGCCGGTATAGCTTCCGTGCGGGTAGACCCCGTTGAGCACCTTGAGCAGGGTGGACTTCCCGGCGCCGTTCTCGCCGATCAAGCCCATCACCTCGCCTTTCCGGACGTTCAGGCAGACGTTGTCGTTGGCGACGACGCCGGGGAACCGCTTGGTGATGTTGATCGCCTGCATGGCGAACTGCTGGGTTCCCGCGGATTCCGCGCCGGTATCCTGGGAAAACCGGATGGATTCATCTGCCTGCATCTTCCAGGAACCTGCCTTTCATGAGGGTCGGTCAGAAAAGGACGGTGGGCTTGCAACCGTCTTTGGAACAAGCCCACCGGTCGTTCTGTTGGGTATGAGTCCGGGGACGCTCCCTTGGATTACTTGAAGAACTCGGCCACTTCCGCCGCGATGTTCTGGTGGAAGTCGACGCCACTCTCGCCGGTGCCGTCCAGCGTGACGATGGGCGCAACCAGGTCCGTCCAGAAGGGCACTTCGTTCCCCTTAAAGATCTCGTTGAGGTATTCCATGGTCTTGTAGGCTTCCTGGTACAGGGGCTGCGCGACAATCGCGGCGACCTTGCCCTGCTTGAGGTACTCGAGGTTGCCGACCGTGGCGTCCATGCCGACCAGCACCAGCTCGCCGTCCGCCTTGCCGGCCTTGGTCGCGGCGTCCGCCCAGGTAATGGGGCTGTTGCCGGTGGTGCCGAAGGCGCCGATCAGGTCCGGGTTCGCCTGGATGATGCCCAGGTTGATGGCGGTCGCCTGATCCGCGAAGCCGCCTTCCAGTTCGACAGGCAGCACCTTGATCTTGGAGAGGTCGTACGTGCCGGCGGCCGCCAGCTCGTTCCAGGTGGCCACGAAGGATTCGGACGCGCTGTTCTCGGTCACGTTCTTCGTGTTCTGCGTCAGCGCCACGGAGCCTTCCTTGCCGTTGAGCTTCTCAGCCATCAGCTCCGCGACCTGCTTGCCGTACAGGACCGGGTCGCACGCCATGTTGAAGGTGAGGCCTTCCGGGGGATTGCCGTCGTCCTTCAGGAGTTTGAAGTGGGGCACGCCGACCACCACGTTCTGGGCGCCCAGGCTGGCGATGGTCTCAAACGCGCTGGAGTCGCCCGCCCACAGCAGGATGCCCTTGCCGCCTTCCGCGGCGAAAGCTTCCGCAGCCGCGTAGACTTCCGCGTTGTCCCCGCCTTCGGTGCCGATGACGTTGACGTTCTTCCCGCGCTCATAGCCGAAGCTCTCCGCGGCTTTGAGGAAGCCCAGCTGCACGATGCGGTGGACCGGGTGGTTGGTGTTGGACATGCAGATTGCCACAGGATATTCGTCGGGCTTGTACTCCGCGGCCAGCGCCGCCGCCATGGAAAGGGTCAGGACCAGAGCCACCAGGATTGCGGTCAGTTTCTTCATTTAGTTGACGCCTCCTTTTATTTTTATCCCCCGAAGCGGGGATAAGATGCGCTTTTTCCCGCCTGCCTTGTCGTGTGATGGGTGCCCGCCGGCGAACCCGCCGCGGCGCGAAAACGGGGAGCAATTCTACAGCTAAAAATGGACCGATGGGATTCCAACCGCTTTGGGTAATAGAAGGTGTGTAACCGGTAACGCAATCGCTTAAACGCAATTATCAGCCTATCTGCGCGGATGATACTGCGAAAGGCTCTGGTTGTCAAGTCGCCGGAGCCCGGCGGTTGATTGTTTTTTGTTTGCTTTTCTGGACTTTCCTTGCTGGGGCGATAATCCGGCTCAGTACAGGTCCAGGTTGCTGGCCATGACGATCTGCGGGGAAATCAGGGTCGTATCGCTGACGGAGAGGTCCTCGGCGATGGCCTGGTAAAGCAGCCTTAAGCCGAGTTTCCCCTGCTGGTACTGGTCCTGGAAGATGGTCGCGCTGACGACTCCGTCCCGGATATACGGCCTCAGCTCCCCGTAGACATCCGAGGTGATGATGCAGATTTCCCCCGCCCTGCCGTGCTCGCACACCGCGCGCAGGATGGACCTGGAGTTGAAGGAATTGACGTAAATCCCCCCCAGGTCCGGGTACTCCGCGAGGATCCGGACCGTTTCCCGGTAGGCCAGTCCCTCGTCGTCGTAATGGCAGCAGACCGCTTCCAGCTTCAGCGGGCAGGCCGCCAGCTGCTCCTTGAAGCCGGCGACGATTTCCTCGTGGATGCCCCGCTTTTCGTCGCCGCCGGTCGCGATGACGACCGGCCTGCTCCGGTCGCCCATGCGGAAAATCAGTTC
>JAAZAQ010000276.1 GCA_012514225.1 Clostridiales bacterium
GGGGACCGGATTATCAGCGACACCGGCTACTCCTGCGGCGAGTGCGAGATGTGCCTGTGCGGCGAGTACCAGAACTGCGAGAAGGGGCGGGCCATCGGGACCATTCGGGACGCGTGGCCGGGCGGCTTCGCGGAGTACATGGTCATGCCGGAGCGCCTCGTCTACAAGGTGCCCGACAACGTCGGGCTGGATGAGGCGGCCCTGGTCGAGCCGGCCTCCATCGGCCTTTACGGCCTGCTGAGGTCCCCCATGGGGCCGGGGAAAACGCTGCTCGTCATCGGGACCGGCCCTATCGGCCTGGGCGGGATGGCCTGCGCCAGGGGAATGGGTTCCGGGAAAATCATCCTCGCCGGCCGCAAGGACCAGAAACTGCAGATCGGCAAGGCGATGGGCGCGGACGTCACCGTCAACACCACCAGGGAAAGCCTGATGGACGCGGTGATGAGGGAGACGGAGGGGAAGGGGGCGGACGTCATCCTGGAAACGGCCGGCGCGCCGGAGCTGTTCAACGACATCCTGCTGATGCTCCGTCCCAGCGGCACACTCGTCATCCCTGCCTTTTACGAGCGGGAGCTGGACCACGTCATGCTCGACCGCCTCATCGTCCGCAACTGCACGCTGGTCGGCGCGGCCGGGACGCCCAACATGGGCCGGAAAATCCTGGACATGCTGGCCAACGGCCGCGCCAGCCTCCGGCCGATGATTACGGACCGGTTTGCGTTCAAGGACGCGCACAAGGCCTTTGCCGCCTTTGACGAAAGGAACGACCGGCGCGTCAAAATCCTGGTCGACCTCTGATTCCGGGCCACAGCCACGGACAGGGGCACGGGTGTTCCCGGCGGTTCCGTCATCAGCCGTGGCGGCGCGGGCTTGTAACCGCTACGGCACGCGCAGGCGACCCCGCCGTAACGTGGAACGTTCACATGTGCTGACAACGAACGATTCGGAAGGAGAGGGGCTCAAAATGGAGAAAAAGCCGTGGAAATTGGTTAATTCGGAGAACGTCAAGCCCTACGTCTGCGGCCCGGAGTATTCGTCCAAAATGCTCACCGGCGACGAGATGGCCGGGTTCCCCGTCATCAACATCAACGAGGGGACCCTCCAGCCGGGCACCCGCACGGGCGGCGGCGCGCATGAGGAAACCGAGATCTATTACGTGGTGAGCTGCGCGGAGGACACGTATGTTTGGCTGGACGATGACCGCCTGCCGGCGAAGCCGGGGGATATCATCGTCATCCCCCCGCATGTCTTCCACTGGATTGACAATACCCAAAGCGACAAACCCTTCGTATTGTTCACCTTCTGGCCCAGACAGGAGCAAAACGAGCTGTACCATATCCGGCACAAGGCATGGGGCACGTCGGTCGCCAATGTCGATGAGGGATACACGCAGAAACGCCTGGGAAAAAAATGAACGTGAGCCGGGAAGCCAGGGTCTGCGTTTTCGGCGACCTCCTCTACGATTGCTTTGTCTGGGCTGACCGGCTTCCCCGGGTCGGGGAGACGGTCACGGGCTTCAGGAACGGCTTCTTCGCCGGCGGAAAAGGGGGGAACCAGGCGGTCGCCGCGGCCCGCCTGGGCGCCCGGACGACGATGCTCGGGAAAATCGGGCGGGATTCGCACGGCGAGTTCTTGCGCGGCAGCCTCAGGGAAAGCCATATCGAAGACGCCGGCGTCCTCTCGGATTCCGAGCATCCGACGGGAACCTGCTGTGTGCACGTCGACCGGAAGGGCGACAACGCCATCATCGTCGTCCCGCTGGCGAACGAATCCATTTCAGCGGACGACACGGACAGGATGATTCCCTTCATCCGGGACGCGGACGTGTTCCTGTGCCAGCTTCAAACAAACCTGGACGCGGTGGAGCGCTGCCTGCGCGCGGCGCGGGA
>JAAZAQ010000277.1 GCA_012514225.1 Clostridiales bacterium
GCCGCGGTGAAGTCCTCGTCGTGCCGGATGCCCAGGGCGAGGATGGCGTTGTTCCTCTCCTGGTGGGAGGCGTGGGCCCACCAGCCCAGCAGGGTGTTGTTGTCGTGGGTGCCGGTGTACACGACGCTGTTTTTCTCGTGGTACTTGGGCAGGTGCTCGTTGTAGGGGTCGCCGGAGAAGGCGAAGGTCATGACCTTCATGCCCGGGTAGCCGGTCCAGCGCATCAGCCGGCGCACCTTGAGGTTGACCGCGCCCAGGTCCTCCGCGACGATGCGCATGTCGGGCAGTTCGCGCCGGACCGCCTCGAACAGCGCCTTGCCGGGCCCGGGCTTCCAGACGCCGTGGCGGGCGGTGGCCTCGTGGGCGGGCACGGAATAGTAGTTGGCAAAGCCGATGAAATGGTCCACGCGGGTGATGTCGAACACCCGGCTCATCGCGCCCAGGCGGGAAAGCCACCAGGCGTAGCCGGTCTTCTTCAAATAAGACCAGTCATACAGCGGGTTGCCCCAGCGCTGCCCGTCGGCGGAGAAATAGTCCGGCGGCACGCCGGCGACGCGGGTCGGCCGGCGCTTCCTGTCCAGCTGGAAGACCTTCGGGTTGGCCCAGGTGTCGGCGGAGTCCTCCGCCACATAGATGGGCATGTCGCCAAAAATGCTGATGCCCCGCTCGTTGGCGTAGCGCTTCAGGGCGAACCACTGATGGAAGAAAAGGTACTGGGTGAAGACCTCCGCGTCCACCTCCGCCTCCAGCTCCTTCCGGTAGCGGCGCAGGGCGGCGGCGCGGCGCATGCGGATGCCCTCGTCCGGCCAGTCCAGCCAGGAGATGCCGCCGAAATGGCGCTTGACGGCCATGAACAGGGCGTAATCCTCCAGCCACCCGGCGTTCTCCCGGCGGAACGCCGCGACCTTGCCCGCCAGCTTGCGGCCGGACTGTGAAAAGGCCAGGGCCAGCATCTCCCGCTTGTGCGCGATGACCCGGGGGAAGTCCACCTTCTCCGGGTCGCCGGGGAGGGTGAGGTCCTTCGTCGTTTTCAGGATGCCCTGCCGCTTGAGGGTCCTCAGGTCGATGAGCAGGGGGTTGCCCGCGTAGGTGGAAAAGCACTGGTAGGGGGACTCCGCGTAGCCGGTGGGCGAGACGGGCAGCACCTGCCAGATGCCCATGCCGGAGGACGCCAGGAAGTCCGCGAAGGCGTAGGCCTCGCGGCCCAGGGTGCCGATACCCCCGGGGGAGGGCAGGGAGGTCAGGTGCAGGAGGATGCCGCTTTGTCGCATGGTGGGTCCTTTCACTCTTGGAATACGCAGCCGGAATAAGGCGGCAGGACGAGGGTATCCCCCTCGGGCGCGGGGGCGCCGAAGCCGGTGTCCCAGCCGCCCAGGAACACGGCGCCCGGGAAGGCGGGCAGGGTAACCGGCTTCGCGCCCAGGTTGGCGACGACCAGGTTGGCGCCCGCGCCCTCCCCCGCCCTGAAGGCCAGGACGCCGGGTGCGCCCAGGTCCAGCGCCTGCGCATGGCCGCGGGCCAGGGCGGGCGCCCGGTTCCGGAGCGCCAGCACGCCGCGGTAGAAGCCCAGCAGGGAATCGGGGTCACCCTCCTGGGTGTCGGCGGCGGCTTTCAGCCGCTGCGCCTGGTCGGCGCCCTCCGGCGGCAGGCAGCTGCCTTCCGGGTCCGCCAGGGACCATAGCATCGGCAGGCGCTTGTTCTCGTCCCTGCCCGAGCCCGTCATGCCCAGCTCTTCCCCGTAATAAACGAAGGGCACGCCGGGCAACAGCAGGTAGACGGCGGCGGCCAGCTTCATCCGCCGGGGGTCCATGCGCAGGAAGCCCGCGCTTCGCCCGGTGTCGTGGTTGGACAGGAAGGGCGCGTCCGCGGCGCCGGGACGCGCGGCCGCGACGCGGTTTTGCCATTCGGCAGCCTTGCGTGCCAGACCCGCCCCGTCCGCTTCCCGCAGGGCTTTCGCGATGGCGCCGTCCGCGCCGGAGAAGGGGAAGTTGAACAGGGCGTCCAGCCCGGTCCGGTACAGCGCCAGGATGGTGTTGGCGTCCTTCCAGGCCTCGGCGACCAGGAAGGCGTCCGGGCGCTCCTCGCGCACGACGCCGGCGAACCAGGCGAGGAACGCCGCGTTTTTCGCGTTGTTCTCCTCGTAAAAATGGATGACCGCGTCCAGGCGGAAGCCGTCCGCGCCCTGGGAAAGCCAGAAGCGGGCGATATCCGCGATGTCGGCGCGCAAGCCGGGGTCGTCCAGGTTGAAGTCCGGCATGTGCGGCCCGAAATGGCCGTAGTAAAACCAGCCGGGCGCGCCGGGCGCGGGGTGCCCCTGCCCGTTTTGGGAGAAGAGATAGTAATTCACATAGGGGTTGTGCGCCCGGCACAAGTCGGGCGCCGCGCAGGCCGCCTGCCCGCAGGGCTCGCGGGTCAGGCTTTGGAGGGCGGAGCGGAACCAGGGATGCTCGCTGGAGGAGTGGTTGAGCACCAGGTCGAACAGCAGCCGGATTCCCGCCCCATCGCAGCGGGCGGCCAGCTCACGGTAGTCCGCAAGCGTGCCCAGCCGGGGGTTGATGCCCGTATAGTCCGTCACGTCGTAGCCATGGTAGGAGGGGGAGGGCGACACGGGCGTCAGCCACAGCCCCCTGGCGCCCAGCGCCTGGATGTAGGGGATTTTCTCCGCGATACCCCGCAGGTCCCCCACGCCGTCGCCGTCGGCGTCGTAGAAGCTGGGGACGAATACCTGGTACACCGCGCCGGAAAGGGGCGCGGGCGCCTCGGCCCCGGCAGGCGCGAGCCCCGCCGAAAGCAGGGCGCACAGCAGGAGCAGCGCGGACAGCCGCCGCCTCATCCCTTGACCGCCCCGCCGGTGACACCCTCGACGTAGAACTTCTGGATTTTGATGAACAGCAGCGTGATGGGCAGGGCCACCAGCACCGCGCCCGCGCAGAAGCGGGTGAAATACTCGTAGATGTGCTCGCGCTCCAGCATCCGGAACAGGCCCAGCGCGACGGTGTAGTTCTGGTAGTTGTCCTTCATGATGACGGACACGAAGATGAAGTCCACCCACGGCGCGATGAAGGCCGTGATGGCGGTGTAGACCACGATGGGCTTGCTGGAGGGCAGGATGATTTTCCAGAAAATCAGGTTTTTGCTGGCGCCGTCGATGGTGGCCGCCTCGTCCAGGGAGCGGGGGATGGTGTCGAAAAAGCCCTTGGCGATGAAGTAGCCCAGCGCCCCGCCGCCGGAATAGACCAGGATGAGGGACACCAGGGACTGGTCCAGCCCGACGGCCTTGAGGATGTGGTAGATGGCGATCATGCTCATGAAGCCGGGGAACATGCTGATGATGAGGCCGACGTTCATGTAGGTCTTGCGGGAGGGGAAGCGCAGGCGGCTGAAGGCGTAGGAAATCATCAGCACCAGCGTGGTGGTGACCAGGCAGGTGATGACCGCGACGATGAGGGTGTTCATATACCAGCGGGGGAAGTTGAACTGCTGCGTCTCGGTGAACAGGCGGGAGAAGTTCATCAGCGTGTATCCCCGGGGCAGCACGTAGGGGGTGTAGGCGCCCGGCTCCTGCCGGAAGGCGGTCAGCAGCAGCCAGGCCACCGGCACCAGCCAGACCGCCGCCATGGAGGACAGCACCACGTAGGCCACCGGCTGCCGCAGCGCCATCAGCGACAGCACGAGGGTCGCCAGCGCCAGCAGGCCGAAGGCCCACAGCCCGGGCCCCAGGTGCGACACGAAGAAGGGCTCGGCCAGGGTGAGGGAGGCGTCCGCGGTCGCCTTGGCGGTCAGCAGGGCGTACACGGCCGCCAGCACGCCGGCCGCCGCCGCCGCGGCCAGGCCGCGCATGGCGTTGCGGTTTTTGGAGAACAGCGCGTAAAGCGAGAAGAGGAAGCCCAGCGCCCCGAAAAAGGCCAGGGGACGCAGCGCCAGCACCTGCGGCGAGGCGGTCAGCAGGCCCAGGCCGCCCAGGGAACCCCCGCCCTGGCGAATCCAGGGCAGCAGCAGCGCGAGGGGCGCCAGCAGGCCCAGAACGCAGGCCAGCATGGCGTGGGGCTGTCGGAGGGCGCGTTTTTGTTTCATTGGAACTCCTCCTCCTTGCGGGCCGAGCCGGACATGTTGTACACCAGCAGCGACAGCCCGGCGCTCACCACGAAGACGAAGATGCCGATGGTGGAGGCCAGGGAGTAGTTCTGCCGGTCCACGGTCAGCTTGTACAGCCAGGTGACCAGCAGGTCGGTCTTGCCGGCCTGGTAGTAATCCGTCACCAGGGGGCCGCCGCGGGTGAGGAGGTAGATGACGTTGAAGTTGTTGATGTTGCCCACGAAGGCGGTAATCAGGTAGGGCGTGGTCACGAACATCATGTAGGGCAGGGTGATGGAGAAGAACATCCGGACCGGCGACGCGCCGTCGATGGAGGCGCTTTCGTAGAGGTCCTTGGGGATGTTCATCAGGATGCCGGAGGTGATGAGCATCGAATAGGGGATGCCAACCCAGAGGTTGACCACCAGGATGGTAATGCGCGCCGCCGTCGCGTCCGTCAGGAAGGGGACGCTGGAGGAGACGAAGCCCCACTGCTTCAGCAGCATGTTCAGCGCGCCCTGGTCGTGCAGCAGCTGGCTCATGAGCATGAGGCTGACGAACTGCGGGATGGCGATGGTGATGACGAAAATCGTCCGCCACATGCTTTTGAGCCGCACTTTTTTCTGGTTGATCATGATGGCCAGCACCATGCCGAACAGGTAGTTGGTGAAGGTGGCGATGACCGCCCAGATCATCGTCCAGCCCAGCACCCGGCCGAAGGTGCCCGCCTTGAGCGGGTCCTTCCAGAAGACGTCGGTGAAGTTGGTCAGCCCCACCCAGGTGAACAGGTTGCCCGGCGGCTGGTGGTTGGCGTCGAAGTTGGTGAAGGCGATGAGAATCATGAAGATGGTCGGCAGGATGGTGAAGGCGAAGGCCATCAGCGTGGGCAGGGAGAGCAGGGAAAGATGGAAGCGCTCGTTGAGCAGGCGCCGCAAATCCTCCTGGAAGGTGGCGGGCTTCCGCCCCGCCCGGGCGTCCAGCTGGGCCCTGTAGGCCGCCCGGAGGCTCGCGCGCCAGAGGAAGACGAAGCCCAGCAGCAGCATCAGGCTGAACACGCTGAACAGCAGGATGAGCATGGAATTGTCCCCGGGGGTGCGCACAAAAATCTGCCGCGCCTCGCTCCATTCCCGGCGCATGCCCTCGGTGCCCAGGGTGGTGAACTTGCTCAGGTACTGCCAGGCGAAGCCGAAGAAGTACCAGATGAACAGCACCTGGCTGAGCAGGAAAAGGCCGCCCTTGACGAACTGGCGGCGGACCAGGCTGCCCAGCCCCATGACGAGGAAGGTCAGCCGGGTGGCGGCGTCCCCGCCGCGGAAGATGGCCGCCAGTTCCGAAAAGAAGCCCTTGCCGGAACGGGCGGAGACCGTGTTTGCCCCTGACATGCGCTCACCCCGCTTACATGATAAAAGGCGGGGAACAGCCAGGCTGTTCCCCGCGGGTCAGTTTGCTTACTTCGCGGTAATCGCGGCGACCATTTCGTCCAGCAGGGTCTTCACGTCCTTGGTGTAGTCCTTGGCTTCCATGGTGGCGCCGAAGGCTTCCGCGGGCGTCCAGTACCCGCCCAGCACGTCCTTCTGGGAGACGGCGAACTGGGACTGGGCGGCCAGGGCGGCCAGGGCGATGTTGGCCTGGACGGCTTCGCTGGCGGCGGCGTTCACGTTGGAGGGACCCATCGCGCGCAGCTCGAAGCGCTTCACCTGGTTCTCCTCGTTGGTCAGCCACTCGGCCACGGCCATCGCGTCCTCGGGGAAGGCGGTCATGGTGTTCACGCCCACCAGCTTGAAGCCCGCGAAGGAGCCCATCTGGGCCTGCTCGTCGCCCAGGGTGAAGGTGGGCAGCTTGGTGGCGGCGTAGTTCTCGCCCAGCTTTTCCTTGATGGCGTCGGCGTTCCAGGTGCCGGACACGCCGGCCGCGATGGTGTCGCCCATGCCGCCGGTCAGGATGGCGTCGTCGCCCGTGAGGAAGGCTTCATGGGCGGCCAGGGCCTTGATGGCCTCGCCCGCCAGCACACCGCGCTCGTTGTTGAAGTCGGCGGTCTGCGCGCCGTTCTCGTCCAGGCCCAGCTTGCCGCCGGCGCCCAGGAAGAAGGAAGCGATGTACCAGCCGTTGGACAGGTCCATGAAGAACTTCTTGCCGGCGGCCTGCGCGGCGGCCAGGATGCCGTCCAGGGTCTGGACCTGCTCCTCGGAGATGACGGACTTGTCATAGTAGAGGAAATAGCCGTTGTCGGCGGTCATGGGGTAGGCGTACAGCTGCCCGTGGGCGCTGGCGGCCTCGATGGCGCCGGCGCTGTTGGCGGCGACGATGGCGTCCTTGTTGCGGGTCACTTCATACAGGGCGTCCGCAGCCAGCAGATCGTAGAGCTGGTCGTTGGGGAAGGCAAAGACGTCCGCGGCCGCAGCCGGGTCTTCCAGGTAGCGGGTCTTCGCGTCCGGCTCGCCCACGACGCCGAAGGTAATGTCGTAGGTCTTGTCCGGGTTGGCGGCCTTGAAGGCCTCGACCATCTCCTGGAGCATGGCCTGGTCTTCCTGGGAGCCCCACACCTTCAGCGTGACGGTCTCGGCGACGGCCACGGCGGTGAGGGACAGCGCCAGCGCGAGCGCCAGCAGGGTGACGAAGAATTTTTTCATGGTTCCTCCTTTTATTTACACGGCAGCCTGGGCTGCGTGGTGTCCGTTCCTTGGCGCAAAGTGGCTTTCGCCCCGCCGCGCCTTTCCGGTATCGTTCCCGGAATCGTTTTCATAACCTCGGCATTAATATAATCGCGCCTTGTCCGCATGTCAATCCCGCAAATTTGGTTTCCGTTTTTTCCATCCCCCGCGGCTGCGGCGCCGGCCGCGGACGGGCGGGAAACCCCGCGGGCTTCACCCATCAATGTACCCCCCGCAGGAGGGCTTCAATCCGTCCGGTTTGATTG
Organism: Clostridiales bacterium; assembly: GCA_012514225.1. GTDB lineage: Bacteria > Bacillota > Clostridia > Christensenellales > Aristaeellaceae > UBA6115. The sequence goes on from JAAZAQ010000277.1 coordinate 6,992, forward strand.
ACAACAGCGCGCTTCCCGGCTACCATTCGGGGTGGAAAACACGGATACGCGGCCGGCCGGAAGCCGGCACGGGGAGGATTGGAATGAAATACCTGCTTGGCATCGACCTGGGCACCTCCGGCACCCGCACGGTGCTCTTCGACCCGGACGGGAAGGTGGTCGCGGCGAAAACGGCGGAGTATCCCCTCTACCAGCCGCACAACGGCTGGGCGGAGCAGGAGCCGGAGGACTGGTGGCAAGCCGCGGTCGACACCATCGGCCACGTCGTGCGCGAAAGCGGCGTCGACCCGCGGGACATCGCCGCCCTGGGCATCTCCGGCCAGATGCACGGCCTGGTGATGCTGGACGGGCGCGGGGAGCCGCTGCGGCGCTGCATCATCTGGGCGGACCAGCGCACCGGCGAGGAATGCGCGGACATCACGAAGGCCGTCGGTGCGAAGCGGCTGATCGAAATCACCGCCAACCCGGCGCTGACCGGCTTCACAGCCTCCAAAATCATGTGGGTCAAAAAGCACGAGCCGGAGGTGTACGGCCGCTGCGCCCACATCCTGTTGCCCAAGGACTACCTTCGTTACAAGCTCACCGGCGACTTCGCCACCGAGGTGTCCGACGCCAGCGGCATGCAGCTGCTGGACGTCCCCGGCCGCCGATGGAGCGACGAGGTGCTGGGGAAACTGGGCATCGAGCGCGGGCTGCTGGCCCGGGTTTACGAGTCCCCCGAGGTCACCGGGCACGTGAGCGAAAAGGCGGCGAAGGCGACCGGGCTGTCGGAATCCACCCTGGTGGTGGGCGGCGCCGGCGACAACGCAGCAGCCGCGGTGGGCACGGGCACGGTGGAGGACGGCAAGGCCTTCACCACCGTCGGCACCTCCGGCGTCGTCTTCGCCCACACTGACAAGCTGGCCATCGACCCGAGGGGGCGGGTGCACACCTTCTGCTGCGCGGTGCCCGGCGCCTGGCACGTGATGGGCGTGGTGCAGTCCGCCGGCCTGTCCAAGCGCTGGATCCGGGACACCTGCTGCGAAAAGGAAATCGCCGAGGCGGAAAAGCTGGGCGTGGACGCCTACGACCTGGTGGACGCGCTGGCGCAGGACAGCCCCCCCGGCGCCAACCGCCTCATCTACCTGCCCTACCTGATGGGCGAGCGCACCCCCCACCTGGACCCGGACTGCCGCGGCGTGTTCTTCGGCCTGTCCGCGATGCACAAGAAAGGCGACCTCATCCGCGCGGTCATGGAGGGGGTGAGCTACTCCCTCAAGGACAGCCTGGACATCCTGGAGGGCATGGGCGTGGTGCCCAGCGACATGCTGCTCACCGGCGGGGGTGCCAAGTCGCCCTTCTGGCGGCAGCTGCTCTCCGACGTCTTCGGCAGCCCCGTGAAGACCATCAAGAGCGCGGAAGGCCCCGCCCTGGGCGTCGCCATCCTGGCGGGTGTGGGCGCCGGGCTGTACAAAAGCGTGCCGGAAGCCTGCCGGAAGCTGGTAAAGGAGGAGCGCGTCCTCTCGCCCGACCCCGAAAAGGCCGCCTATTACAAAAAGGGCCACCGGCTGTACCGGGCGCTGTACCCCGCGCTGAAGGACGCCTTCAAGGAACTGGCCCGCCTGTAAGCCGCCCCCGCCCTTTTGGCGGCGCGGGGCTTATGGTATACTCTGCCCACAAAAGCCAATCACAAGGAGGAAGATATGCCGCTGTTCAAGGAAGTGCCCGCCATCCAGTACGAGGGGCCCCGTTCCAAAAACCCGCTGGCCTTCAAGTACTACGACGCCCAGCGCGTCATCCTGGGCAAGAAGATGAAAGACCACCTCAAGTTCGCCATGGCATGGTGGCACAACCTCTCGGCGACGGGCTCGGACATGTTCGGCCCCGGGACGTCGGACAAGGCCTTCGGCGCCAAGCCAGGCACGATGGCCCATGCAAAGGCCAAGGTGGACGCCGGGTTCGAGTTCATGCAGAAGCTGGGCATCGAGTACTTCTGCTTCCACGACGCGGACCTGGTGCCGGAGGCGGAGACGCTGGAGGAAACCAACCGCCGCCTGGACGACATCACCGACTACATCAAGGCCAAGATGGCCGGCACCGACATCAAGTGCCTCTGGGGCACGGCCAACCTCTTCTCCAACCCCCGCTACATGAACGGAGCGGGCAGCAGCAACTCTGTGGACGTGTTCTGCCACGCGGCGGCCCAGGTCAAGAAGGCGCTGGAGTGCACCGTCAAACTGGGCGGCAGCGGCTACGTGTTCTGGGGCGGGCGGGAAGGCTACGAGACCCTGCTGAACACGGACATGAAGTTCGAGCAGGAAAACATCGCGGCGCTGATGAAAATGGCGGTCAAGTACGGCCGCTCCATCGGCTTCAAGGGCACCTTCTTCATCGAGCCCAAGCCCAAGGAGCCCATGAAGCACCAATACGACTTCGACGCCGCGACCTCCATCGGCTTCCTGCGCCAGTACGGCCTGGACCGCGACTTCAAGCTCAACATCGAGGCCAACCACGCCACCCTGGCCGGGCACACCTTCCAGCACGACCTGCGCGTCGCCGCCATCAACGGCATGCTGGGCTCCGTGGACGCCAACCAGGGCGACGACATGCTGGGCTGGGACACCGACCAGTTCCCCTCCAACGTCTACAACACCACGCTGGCGATGCTGGAAATCCTGAAGGCCGGCGGCCTGGACGGCGGGCTGAACTTCGACGCCAAGAACCGCCGCCCCTCCTACACCCACGAGGACATGTTCGAGGGCTTCATCCTGGGCATGGACTCCTTCGCCCTGGGCCTCATCAAGGC
>JAAZAQ010000278.1 GCA_012514225.1 Clostridiales bacterium
CAGCCGGCTGCGTCGAGCCGTGTCATGCGCTTTCCCTTGAGCTGTGGGTTCCCGAGATACTCCATCGCGCCAAGGGAGACGGCGGGGGAAAAGAGGTATTCGCGCCTTCCAGTCAACACCCTGCCCTCCGCGCTCAAGCCGGCCGTCAAATCCCCGTCCTGGGGGAAGCCGGTACCCCGCGCGGGGAATCCTTCCGCAGACCAGGCGCCCCTCTGTGCCCGCCCCATGACGATGTCAAACAGCAGCGGTCCGTCCGCGCTTCCAAACCCATAGACGTGCCCGTACGCTTCCAGGCGGCCCTGGCTGGCCTTGAGCGTGAGACCGAGGTCCTGGATGGAAACGCTGACCTCATGGGCTTGATTGACGGCAAGGCGGAGCGCTTCGTTTACGCGCCGGCGCCGGAACGCCGTGTGGACGCGGCCCGACGCCAGGTCGGCGAGAACGACCCGCGCCGTTTCCGATGAACCGGTGCATTGAGCGCTTACGTACAGCGCGTGCCGGTCCGACAGCGCCAGGCAGCGCGCACGGCTCTGCAACTGCCGGCCCGCCGAGGGAAACCGGACTTGACTCCCCTTATATTCCATTCCGACCTCCGAGAAGGAGTATACTTAAGGAACCGGGCGGGGTCAACGGAACCCGGCACATGGTATAATCGGGAAAAGTGAGGTGAGGGCGATGCCCGTCGTCGGCGCTGTCATGGTGCCGCATCCGCCGCTGATTTTGCCCGAGGTCGGCCGGGGCGGCGAGCGGGAAATTGAACAGACCACGGCCGCGTACCGAAAGGCGGCCGCCTGGCTTTCCGGGCTCCGCCCGGACACGCTGGTCGTTGTCACCCCGCACAGCGTGATGTACGCGGATTACCTGCACCTTTCGCCCGGGGATGGCGCAAAGGGGAATTTTGGTCGTTTCGGCGCGCCGGCGGTCCGTTTCGAGGTTGCCTACGACGCGGAACTGCGCGACGAAATCCTGGCGTTCGCCCATGACAGGGGGCTTCCCGCCGGGACCCGGGGCGAGCGCGACGCCGCCCTGGACCACGGGTTCATGGTGCCGCTGTATTTCCTGCGGCAGGCGGCGGGCGTTCCATGGCCGTTCCGGTTCCTGCGCGTGGGCCTTTCGGGGCTGTCCTTTCAGGACCACTACCGCCTGGGGCAATGCATCGGCGACGCGGCTGTCAGTTTGGATCGGCGGGTCGCCGTCGTGGCCAGCGGCGACCTTTCCCATTACCTGCGCGCGGACGGCCCCTATGGCTTCCGCGCCGAAGGGCCTGAGTATGACCGGAAGGTCATGGACATCGTAGGCCGCGCGGCCTTTTCCGAGCTGCTCGACCTGCCGGAGGGCTTATGCGCCCAGGCGGGGGAATGCGGCCAGCGGAGCCTGCTCATCATGGTCGGGGCGCTGGACGGCCGGGTAGTCGCGGCGGAGGCGCTTTCCTACCAGGGGGTGACGGGCGTCGGCTACGGCGTCGCCACCTTTCTGCCCGGCGAAATGGATCCCGGACGGGCGTACTTGCGAAAGGGGGAGGGAAAATGAATCCATCCCGGGAGCGGTCTTCTCATGTGCAGCTGGCTGTGGCATCCTTCGAGCATTTCATCCGCACGGGTCAGGTGCTCAAGCGGCCTGCCGGCTTGCCGGACGAGCTGACCCGGACAAAGGCCGGATGCTTCGTCACCCTTCACAAGGCGGGCGCGCTGCGCGGCTGCATCGGCACCATCACCCCGATGCAGTCCTGCCTGGCGGACGAGATTATCCAAAATGCCGTCAGCGCCGCGGCGCGGGATCCGCGCTTTGAGCCTGTCCGTGCGCAGGAATTGCCGGAGGTCGTCTGTTCGGTGGACGTAATGGGGGAGCCGGAGGCCATCGAATCCCTTGACCAATTGGACCCGGAAACCTACGGCGTCATCGTGTCCAGGGGGACCCGGCGCGGGCTGCTGCTTCCGGACCTGGAAGGCGTGGACACGGCGGCCGAACAGGTCGCCATCGCGCGGCGCAAGGCAGGCATCCTTCCCCGCGAACCCGTCCGGCTGGAGCGCTTCCGCGTCACGCGTCACACATGACGCGGTGCAACCTTTGTCCCCGGCATTGCAGGCTGGAAGAGGGACAGACCGGCTTTTGCCGCGCGCGCGTCTGCCGGGGCGGTCGGGTGCTGCCGAAAGGCTACGGCAAGCTGACCAGCCTCGCTCTGGATCCCATCGAAAAAAAGCCGCTGGCGCGGTTCTGCCCGGGCAGCCGCATCCTTTCCGTGGGCGGCTTCGGTTGCAACATGTCCTGTTTCTTTTGCCAGAACGCGGGCATCTCCTTTTGCGGTGAGGAGGACGCCCCCCTCCGCCGGATGACGCCGGAAGAGCTGGTTAGCCTGGCGGACAGCCTGAAGCCCGGCGGGAACATCGGCCTCGCCTTCACCTACAACGAGCCGCTGCTCAACCCTGAGTTCGTCTCGGACTGCGCGGATCTCCTGCGCCCCCGGGGCCTGAAAACCGTCCTGGTCACCAACGGCTGCTTCTGCCTGGACGCGCTGGGCGGGCTGCTGGCAAAAACCGACGCGCTCAACGTCGACCTGAAGGGGTTTACCCCGGCCTGGTACCGGCGCCTGGGGGGCGACCTGGAGACCGTCAAGGCGTTCATCTCGGCCGCCGCGGCGGTTACCCACGTGGAGGTCACCACGCTGGTGGTGCCCGGGGAGAACGACGGAGCGGATGAAATCGCCGCGCTCTCTGCCTGGCTGGCCTCCCTCCGCCCGGACATCCCGCTGCACCTGAGCCGCTTTTTCCCCCGACACAAGGCGCAGGCCTATCCCGCGACCGACCCGGGCACGCTCAAGCGCCTGGCGCAAATCGCGCGGGAGTCACTTCAATACGTTTATCTGGGGAATCTCTGACAGCCTCATATCCGCCAGGCCGTCCGCAGCGCCGCGACGGCCGGCGCCAGTTTGTCGTCCGGAAGCCCCGCGAAGCCGAGCACCAGCGCGGGGGGCATTTTCGCTTTGACGCTGTAGGAGGACAGGCCTTTTACCGGGATTCCCGCGTCGGCCGCCGCCTGAACCAGTTCCGGTTCGTTCCTTCCGCGGATGCCGAGCAGAAGGTGCAGCCCGGCGTGCTGGCCGGACAGCCGGCTTCCCGGAATCCCGGACAGCAGCGCGCTCAGCGCCTGGCACCGGCGAAGGTAGACGCCGCCCGCGCGCCGCAGGTGGCGTGAGTAATAGCCCCGGGACAGCAGCTCCGATACGGCCTGCTGCTCGAAACGGGAAACGGCGTCCCCGCTTCGAAGGCCCAAATCCTCGTACCTTCCCGTCAGTTCGGACGGCAGCACCAGATAGGCGACGCGGAGGCCCGGCGCCAGGGAGCGGGAGAAAGTGCCGATATACACCGTCCGCCCGCCGCCGCCCATGCCCTGCATCGCCGGCAGCGGCCGGCTGCTGTAGCGGAATTCGCTGTCGTAGTCGTCCTCCACCAGCCATCGCTCCCTCCCCTCCTGCGCCCAGCGCAGCAACTCCGCCCGGCGGCCGGCCGGCATGCTGATTCCCGTGGGGAACTGGTGCGCCGGCGTCAGGTAGGCCAGGCTCGCGCCGGCGCGCCTGATTTCGTTGGGGAGGATGCCCTGGGCGTCCATCCGGCAGGGGACGACGGCATGGCCCGCTCGCAAAAAAGCCCGCCCGGCTTCCGGGTATCCGGGGTCCTCGCAGGCGACGGCGCTTCCCGGCGGCAGCAGGCTGGCGACCACACCCAGCAGCTGGTCCACCCCGGAGCCGATGATCAGGTCCTTCGGGTGGCTCCGGACGCCGCGGTACTGGTACAAGAAGCCGCAGAGCGCGTCGCGCAGGCAGAACTCCCCCTTCGCGTCGCCTTTGCCCAGCCAGTCCCGGCCTTCGGACAGCGCCTCGCGGACCAGCCGCTGCCAAGTTTTCCGGGGAAACAGCCCGACATCCGTGCCCTGCGGGGAAAAATCGAACAGCGGCACCCGCTCCGGTTCCGGGTGCGCCTGAGGCGCCGGCGCCGCGGCTTCCGGAAGCGTCGCGACGTCCTCGACGAAGTACCCGCTCCGGGCGGTGGCGCGGACGTAACCCTCTTCGCGGAGCAATTCCAAAGCGGCGAGCGCCGTCTGCTGGCTGACGCCCAGGTGGCGGCTCAGCGAGCGGCGGGAGGGGAGCCGCTCGCCGCTTCGCAGGTTTCCCAGGGTGATTTCACGGGCGATGGCGCGGTACAGTTGCTCGTACATCGGCACGTCCCCACCCCGTTCCAGCTCAAAGGTCAGCTCTTTCATCTCTTGCCTTTCCCGGCGCGCACGACTCCCGGATTGGCGCGCCGCGCAGTTCCGGGTGGCGTGAAGCGTCCGGCGCGGTCACCGCTTCTGCCGTCCGGTTTGTTTCCCATGTTCCCGGCGATTGGCGCAGGGCGTCGCCGGAAATCAATCTGGTATTGCTATTCTAATATAAACTGGCACTTGTGAGAATACCAGAAACGGGTACGATAGCCGTGACAAGTGACGGCAAGGAGGCTGGAACCATGATCCGGAGCAGAAACCCGGCGCGGCTGGTCGCCTTTATCGGCGTGATGGCCGCGGCCGCGTTCGTATCCAATTTCCTCTCAATTCCGGTGGGGACGTCCCGCATCCACCTGGGCAACAGCATCGCGCTGCTGTCCGGCATGCTCTTTGGGGGGCCGCTGGGGGCGCTGGCCAGTGGATTGGGCTCCGCGCTTTTTGACATCGTGTACGGGTTTTCGGACCCGGTATCCGGCGGCGCGATTCCACCCGTCCTGGAGGCGGTGGTCACCTTCCTCAACAAGGGATTGATGGCATTGGCCTGCGGCGTCATCGTCAACGACCGGGGGAGCAGGCTTTCCCGGCACGCCCTCGCCTATCTCGGCGCGACAGCTGGCGCATTCCTGTACGTCGCCCTCTTCCTGATCAAGACCAACCTGTACGCCCTCGCCTTCAACCCGCAGCTGCTGCCGGTCGTCGTGCCGGCCCGCGCGCTGTCCTCCACCGTCAACGCGGTCCTCGCGCTGCTGCTGGCGCCTCTGGTCTACTTGGTCCTGAAGCCGGCGCTCGCGAAAACCGGCCTGTA
>JAAZAQ010000035.1 GCA_012514225.1 Clostridiales bacterium
CTTGCCCGCCAAAACAGAACAGGCATTCGCAGTTCGGCGGGTTTTTCTTTGATTTCCGCGCGGGATTCAGCCAAAAGCCTGAACCGTATGGGCGTTCGCGTTTACCGCGCGGGGAGGGATGTGGTAATTTGTGCCTACAAGCGGTGATAAGTGGTGAATGGTGGTGAGAGAAGTGCCGAAATCAGGCGGCGGCGCCCAGGATTCCGGTTTCAAAGAGACCGGGCATCGCGAAATCGCGGGGCAGCGCCTGGGTTTCATCGGCGTTTTCAACCACTCCATCGACGGCAAGGGCCGACTCATCGTGCCGCAGACCTTCCGGGGGCTGCTGGGGGAGCGCATCGTCGTCGGCGTCAACATGGCGCAGGATTCCATCGCCATTTACCCCTTCGACGTCTGGAAGGACAAGGTGGACATGCTTACCGCGCTGAGCCGCGAGGATGTGGCGGCGGAGTACTTCCTGGCCCGTTTCGCGATGTATTCCTTTGACGGCCTGGGTTTTGACGGCCAGGGGAGGGTGCTGCTGCCGGCGGCGCTGCGCGAGCAGTTCCTCAAGGACGCGCAGGGGGTTCAGGTATCCGGCACCACGGAGTACGTCCGCGTGGTCTCCGACGCCCAGGCCCGCCTGGAGCGCGAACGCTTCATCAGCCAGTTCCCCGACCCGCTCAAGGCCATCAGCGACATCCAGGCCCGGGCGCGCAGCAAAAACAGGGACGGTCAGTAACCGCCGGAAAGGACAGGACATGCAGCAGGCCAGACAGGCGACGTTCAAGCAGTTCGTGCTCGCGGGCGACCGCATCGCGCAGCGCGAGCCCATCGCCGTTTCCTCCAAGGTGTTCGTGGACAACCGGGGCGACCAGGACGAGCGGAAATACTTCAAGGCGCCTTCCGGCGCGGGGGAGGCACGCGGGCTGTCCCTTCCCGTCACGGCGCTTGTTCTTTCCGTCGCCGTCGTCGCGGCGCTGATTCTCGTCTTTTCCCGCGTCGGCTTGACGCGGCAGTTGGACCAAGAGTATGCTCAGCTCTACGGCCGCTATCGCGTGGCCGAGGGCGAGCGCCGGGTTTTGACGGACGAGCTGGCCCGCAAGAGCGACGCGTCCGACGTTTGCTATTACGCGGTGCAAAGCCTGGGCATGCGCTTGGCGACGCACGGGGAGACCGTCGGTGTCCAGGCGGCCGGCCTGCCGGGTTTGCGGCCGGACGCCCTGAGGGGCAGCGCGTCGGGCGCGCATTGAACGATGATGGATTGCAGAGGTAGACATGAGGTTATCTCAGCTGGCCCGGGCGGCCACGGGGTATGTTCTTGAGCTGACGGGGGACTGCGAGGTCGTTTCCATCAGCGCCGACAGCCGGGAAGAAAACCGGCAGGGGCTGTTTTTTTGTATCCGGGGCGCGCGGTACGACGCGCACCATTTCGCGTCCCAGGCCGTGGACAACGGCGCCAGCGCGCTGGTGGTGACCCAACTGCAGCCGCAGCTGGACGTCCCGCAGGTGCTCGTCAGCAACGACCGCGCCGCCATGGCGCTGATGGTCCGCGCCTTTTACGGCTACCCGGACCTGCAGATGAAACTGGCGGGCATCACCGGCACCAAGGGCAAGACCACCACCAGCTACCTGGTCAAGGCCATCCTGGAGCGCTCCGGCTACCGCTGCGGCCTCATCGGCACCACCGGCAACATGATCGGCGACCAGTGGGTCAACAGCAACCTGACCACCCCGGACCCGATTGACCTGTACAAGGCCCTCCGGCTGATGGCCGACGCGGGCTGCGAGTACGTAGTGATGGAGGTGTCCGCCCACGCGCTGGCGATGCACCGGCTGGAGGGCCTGACGTTCGAGGCCGGCTGCTTCACCAACCTATCCCAGGACCACCTGGATTTCTTCATTACCATGGAGGACTACTACAAGGCCAAGCGCGCCTTCTTTGAAAGCGGCGCCGTCCGCAACGCCGTGGTCTCCCTGGACGACGCCTGGTCCGCCCGGCTCAGCCAGGAAATCTCCCTGCCCAAAATTACCTACGCCATCTGCACCAACGCCGACCTATTCGCCCGGGACATCCAGATCCACGAAAACGGCGTTTCCTTCCAGCTGAGCCTTTGGAACGACAAATACTACCCCGTCAGCCTGCACCTGATGGGGATGTTCAACATCTACAACGCCCTGGCGGCCGCCGGCATCGGGCTGACGCTGGGATGCGAGCCGGACCTCATCTGCGCGGGCCTGGAAAGCGTGACCAGCGTGCCGGGCCGCGCCGAGGCGCTGGACACCCACACGGATTACAAGGTCGTTCTGGATTATTCCCATTCCCCGGACGCCCTGGAAAACATCCTGCGTGCCATCCGCGAGTTTTTAAGGGGGCGCCTGCTGGTGGTGTTCGGCTGCGGCGGGGACCGCGACCATGGGAAGCGGCCCCTGATGGGCGAAATCGCCGGCCGGCTGGCGGATCTGTCCATCCTCACTAGTGACAACCCCCGTGCGGAGGACCCGATGGACATCCTGCAGGCCATCGAGGAAGGCATCAAGCCGACGGGCGGCTCCTACAAGGTCATCGAAAACCGGCGGGACGCCATCCGCTACGCGCTGGAACTGGCCTCGGAGGGCGACGTGGTGCTGCTGGCCGGGAAGGGCCATGAGACCTACCAGGAAATCGCGGGCGTCAAGCGGCCCTTCGATGAAAAGCAAATCGTATCCGAGCTGCTGCGGGAGATGTACCCCCGGGACGGCGAACATGCTTGAACTGCTCTCCGGCGCCGTCTCGCTGATCATCGTCCTGCTCCTGATGCCCGGCTTCATCCGGCTGATGAAGGACCGCGGCATGATCCAGCCCAGGTACGACCTGGGCCCCGATTCCTTCAAGAAGCGGGAGAAGCCGCCCAACATGGGAGGCGCGGTCATCGCGCTGGCCGTGGTGGTTTCCATGCTGCTGTTCAGCCGGCTGTCCGGCACCTCGCGAGACCTCCTGCTTTTGCTGCCCGCCCTGGGCGGCCTGGGCATCGGCTTCGCGGACGACTGGCTCAAGGACGTCAGGCGCCACCACGAGGGCCTGAAGCCCCGCTACAAGCTCGCCGGGCAGGCCGCGGTCGGCCTGCTGTTCGCCGTCATCGCCGTGAACCTGGCAGGCTCCCGCGTGCACCTGCCCTTCACGTCCGCCACCCTGGACCTGGGCTGGGCTTACGTGCCGCTGATGGCGCTGCTGTACGTGTTCATGACCAATTCCGCCAACCTGCAGGACGGCGTCGACGGGCTGATGGGCTCCGTTTCGGCCGCCGGCAGCGCCGCGATGGGGGCTGTCGCGCTGATTATCCGCGGCGGCGTCCTGGGGGAGCCGGGCATCGCCTACGCCTGCTTCGCGCTGGCCGGCGCCTGCCTGGGTTTCCTGTATTTCAACCGGCACCCTGCGCGGATTTTCATGGGGGACACCGGTTCCATGTTCATCGGCGGCCTGCTGACCGGCGCCGCGATGCTGCTGCAGCTCCAGCTCTGGCTCGTCCCGCTGTGCGCCACGATGATTCTTTCCTCCCTTTCCGTCATCGCCCAGCGGGCGTACTTCAAGCTCACCGGCGGCAAACGCCTCATCCGGATGTCGCCCGTCCACCACCACTTCGAAATGGTCGGCTGGAGCGAAAACACCATCGCGCGCCGCTATACCCTGCTGGTAGCCGGGCTGTCCCTCCTGGCGGCGCTGGCGGCGCTGCCCATCGCGGGGTAGCCGCATGACGGCGGGTCAAGTGGCGCGCCCCGGCGCGCAGTACGCAGGGAAGACGGTCATGGTGCTGGGCGCCGCGCGCAGCGGCACCGCGGCCGCCGAGCTGCTGCTGTCCCTGGGCGCGAAGGTGCTGCTGTGCGACCAGAAGCCGCAGGAGGCGCTGGGCGCCCTGCCCGCGGCGCTGGACCATCCGGGCTGCAGGCTGCTGCTGGGCCAGTCGCCAAGGCCGTATCTTCCTTCCTGCGACCTGCTGGTCATCAGCCCCGGCATTCCCCTGTCCGCGCCGGACGTCGCCGCCGCGGGGGAGGCCGGGGTTCCCGTCACCGGGGAGCTGGCCTTCGCCGCTTCCTGCGCCGCCCAGGAGCTCATCGCGCTCAGCGGCACCAACGGCAAGACGACCACCGTGTCCCTTCTGGGTGAAATCTTCAGGCAGGCGGGCCGGGTCGCGCACGTCGCCGGCAATATCGGCTATCCGCTGAGCCTCGCGGTGTTGAACGCCGGGCCGGAGGACTTGCTCATCGCGGAGGTTTCCAGCTTCCAGCTGGAAACGGCGGGGTCCTTTCATCCCGCCGCCGCGGCGATGCTCAACCTGACGCCCGACCACCTCGACCGGCACGGCACCATGGACGCCTACGCCGGGCTCAAGCGCCGCCTCTTCTCCAACATGGGGCCTACGGACCTGGCGGTCCTGAACCGGGACGACCCCCGGGTCCGCGCGATGCGGGACGGGATTACGGCCAGGGCCGCCTGGTTCTCGTCCACGCAGCCGGTCGACGAGGGAGCCATGCTCCGGGACGGGTGGATCTGCGTCCGGTACGGCGGGGAGGAAAAACAGGTCTGCGCCGCGAAGGACCTGCGCATCCCCGGCCGGCACAACCTGGAGAACGCGCTGGCCGCGGCCGCCCTGGCCGCCGGGATGCAGGTGCCCTCGGCCGTCATCGCCTATGCTTTAAGGCACTTCCAGGGGGTGGAGCACCGCATCGAGTTTTCCGGTACCCGCGCGGGCGTCCGGTATTACAACGATTCCAAGGGCACCAACCCGGACTCGACCGAAAAGGCCATCCAGGCGATGAGCGCGCCGACGGTCCTCATCCTGGGGGGATACGACAAGCACGTGCCCTTCGACGCGCTGGCCCGCTGCGCGGCCGGCTCCGGCCTCATCCGCCACGCCGTCCTCATCGGGCAGACCGCGGGACAGATTGGCGGCGCGCTGCGGGAGGCGGGCTTTACGGGCGTGACGGCGGCCGGCAGCCTGGAGGAGGCGGTGCGCCTGGCATCCGGGCTGGCGAAGCCCGGGGAGAACGTCCTCTTCTCGCCGGCCTGCGCGTCCTTCGACATGTTTGACGATTACGAGCACAGGGGAAGGGTGTTCAAGCGCCTGGTGCAGGACCTGCCGGACGCGGAGACGC
>JAAZAQ010000279.1 GCA_012514225.1 Clostridiales bacterium
ACCCGGTGTACGAGGTGGACGGCGTGGTGCACTACGCGGTGGACAACACGCCGGCGATGTTCCCCAAGACCGTGTCCAGAATCCTCAGCGCAGGAATCTCCGGGATGGTCGACGCGCTGGCGGAGGGCAAAATGCCTAAAAACCTGAAGCCGGCCGTCGTCATCCAGGAGGGGCGGATTATGAAGGACGAAATCCTAAAGTTCCGCCAGGAACGGGGGTTGTATTGCGGGTAAGCGCCAGGCAAGCCGACACGGCTTTCCTGGCAACTCAAATCCAGCGCTGACAGATAAAAAAACCGCCTTCCGGCGGCTTTTTTCAGGCAAAGGCTCCTTTATGCCTGGAACAATTCCTTGACCTTGTCCAGGAAGCCCCGGCGGTTCTCATATTCCCTGCCGGTGGAGGCCTGGTCGAAGGCGCGGAGCAGTTCCTTCTGCTTTTCGCTCAGCTTTTTGGGAATCTCCACCTTGACCTTCACGACCAGGTCGCCGCGGGAGGAGCCATGAAGCTGCTGGATGCCCTCGCCCTTCACCCGCAGCAGGGCGCCGTCCTGGGTGCCCTCCGGGATTTTGTGCGTGGCCTTGCCCTTGAGGGTCGGGATGTCCACCGTCGCGCCGAGGGCCGCCTGGGTGAAGGAGATGGGCATCTCCAGATACAGCGTGGTGCCTTCGCGCCGGAACAGCTTGTGGGGCTTGACGGTGATGGCGATCTGCAAATCGCCGTTTGGGCCGCCGTTTTGCCCCGGCTCGCCCTGACCGGTCATCACGAACACCTGCCCGTCATCCGCGCCCGGGGGGATGGTCACGTTGGCGGTGCGCTTGCGGCGCACCCGGCCGGAGCCCTTGCAGGACGCGCAGGGGTCGGAGATGGTCTGCCCGGTGCCGCCGCAGGTCGGGCAGGTGCGCACCGACACCATGAACCCGCCGCCGGAGCGCACCTGGCCAGTGCCCTTGCAGGTCGCGCAGGTGACCGGCTGGGTGCCTTCCTTGGCCCCGGTGCCGTGGCAGGTGTCGCAAAGCTCGCTGCGCATGAACTCGAAGGATTTCGACGCGCCAAAAGCAGCCTCGTCAAACTCGATGCGCATGTTGACCAAAATGTCCCGCCCGCGCATCGGCGCGTTGCGCCGGGACTGGGTCCGGGCGCCGCCCATGCCGCCGAAAAGCTGGTCGAAAATGGACTCGAAGCCGCCGAATCCGCCGCCCTCGAAGCCGCCGAACCCGCCCATCGGCGGGCCGTCCATGCCAAACTGGTCATAGTTGGCGCGCTTTTGCGGGTCGGAGAGGATTTCGTTGGCCTCGTTGATTTCCTTGAACCGCGCCTCGGCCGATTTATCGTTTGGATGCAAATCGGGGTGGGACTCCTTGGCCAGCTTGCGGTAGGCTTTCTTGATGTCCTCCGCGCCGGCCTTGCGGTCCACCCCCAGCACCTCGTAGTAATCGCGCTTTGCTGCCATTGTGTCCTCGTCGTCCCCCGAAGGTCAGGCCGGCCGTTTGGCCGGCCTGACGCCGGGGTGTTCTTTAATGCACGTCGCCTTCGACGTCCACGCTGCCGTCGGGATTGACCTGGGGCCCGCCCATGTCGGGGCCCGGGCCTTCCGCGCCGGCGGGGCCTTCCTGCCCCTGGTAGAGCTTCCCGAAGATGGCGTAGACCTTCTGTGTGGCCGCGTCCATCGCGGTCTTGATCTCGGCGGCGTTTCCGCCCTCGCGCACCTTCTTGAAGGCGTCGATTTCTTGCTGCACGGTGGCCTTGTCCTCACCCGACAGCTTGTCGCCGTTTTCGCGCAGCTGCTTCTCGATTTCGTACTGGAAGGTGTCGGCGCGGTTGAGCGTCTCGACTTCCTCCTTGCGGCGCTTGTCCTCCTCGGCGAACTGCTCCGCCTCCTTGACGCGCTGCTTGATTTCCTCCTCCGTCAGGTTGGTGGAGGCAGTGATGGTGACGTTCTGGGTGTTGCCGGTGCCCAGGTCCTTGGCGGTCACGGAGACGATGCCGTTCTTGTCGATGGTGAACTTGACCTCGATCTGGGGCACGCCGCGGGGCGCCGCCGGGATGCCGGTGAGCTGGAAGCGGCCCAGGGTCTTGTTGTCATAGGCCATGGGGCGCTCGCCCTGCAGCACGTGGATTTCCACCGTGGTCTGCCCGTCGGCGGCGGTGGAGAACACCTGGGACTTCTCCGTGGGGATGGTGGTGTTGCGCTCGATGAGGCGGGTGAAGATATGACCCTCCGTCTCGATGCCCAGGCTCAGCGGGGTGACGTCCAGGAGCAGCACGTCCTTGACCTCGCCGCCCAGCACGCCCGCCTGGATGGCGGCGCCGATGGCGACGCACTCGTCCGGGTTGATGCCCTTGAAGGGCTCCTTGCCGGTGATGTTCTTCACGGCGTCCTGCACCGCGGGGATGCGGGTGGAGCCACCCACGAGGATGACCTTCTCAATCTGGGAGGCCGTCAGGCCCGCGTCCTTGAGCGCGGTCTGCATCGGGCCGATGGTCCGCTCCACCAGGTCGTGGGTGAGCTCGTTGAACTTCGCCCGTGTCAGGGTGACGTCCAGGTGCTTGGGGCCGTTGGCGTCGGCGGTGATGAAGGGCAGGTTGATGTTGGCGGCCATGACGCCGGACAGGTCAATCTTGGCCTTCTCAGCCGCTTCCTTCAGGCGCTGCCAGGCCATACGGTCCTTCTTCAGGTCGATGCCGTTCTCCTTCCTGAACAGCTCGGCCACGTAGTCGACGATACGGTCGTCGAAGTCGTCGCCGCCCAGCTTGGTGTCGCCGTTGGTGGCCAGCACCTCGAACACGCCGTCGCCGATTTCCAGCAGGCTGACGTCGAAGGTGCCGCCGCCCAGGTCATACACCAGGATTTTGTGCGGCTGCTCCTTGTCCAGGCCGTAGGCCAGGGAAGCCGCAGTGGGCTCGTTGATGATGCGCAGGACTTCCAGGCCCGCGATGCGGCCGGCGTCCTTGGTGGCCTGGCGCTGGGCGTCGGAGAAGTAGGCGGGCACGGTGATGACGGCCTGCGCCACGGACTCGCCCAGGTAGCTTTCCGCATCCTTCTTGAGCTTTTGCAGGACCATCGCGGAGATTTCCTGCGGGGTGTATTCCTTCCCGTCGATGTGCGCCTTGAAGTTGCTGCCCATCTGGCGCTTGATGGAAGAAATGGTGCGGTCGGGGTTGGTGATGGCCTGGCGCTTGGCGATCTGTCCGACCAAGCGCTCGCCGTCCTTGGTGAAGGCGACGACGGACGGCGTGGTCCGGGCGCCTTCGGAATTGGGGATGACGACGGGCTCGCCGCCCTCCATGACGGCGACGACGGAGTTGGTGGTGCCCAGATCAATGCCGATGATTTTAGCCATTTGGTAAGGTTCCTCCATTTACGTTTCGTATAGAATCCGGTGTTGTCAATGTATCAATGATCGGGTACGACCCGGACCATCGCGTGTCGCAGCACGTTGTCGCCCATGCGGTACCCCTTTTGCACCACGTCGCATACGGTGCCGGGGGCGCCTTCCTCGCAGCCGCCCTGGGCGACCGCGTCCTCCAGCGTGGGGTCGAAGGGCTCGCCCAGGCGCGAGACCGCCTGGATGCCGCGCTGACCCAGCGCGTCCTGCAGCTGGCGGTAAACCAGCTGGACGCCGGCGTAGAGGGCATCGTTCTCCCGGGGCTCCGCCAGCGCGCGCTCCAGGTTGTCGCAGACCGGCAGGATGGTCTTCACGAAGGCGCGGGCCCCGTCGTCGAAGCTCTCCGCGGCGACCTGACGGTTGCGTCGGCGGAAGTTGTCAAAGTCCGCCTGCACGCGCTGAGCCATCTGGAGGTACTCGTCCCGCTTGCCCTCCGCCTCCCGGAGCTTCTGCTCCAAATCCTGCGCCTCCGGGGCGGGGGCCGCCTCCTGCTGCGGTTCCCGGGCGGTCTGCTGCGTCTCCGCGTCCGGGTGGGGTTTCTTCCTGGTCATACGTTCCTCCATGATTATTCTGCGTCTTCCTCACCGCCCAGCACCCCGGTGAGCGCCCGGCTGACCAGGCGCAGGGTGCCCAGCACCCGGGCATAGGGCATGCGCGTGGGGCCGATGAGCCCGATGGCGCCGCGCTTTCCCTGCCCGACGCGGTATTCCGCCAGGGCGACGCTGCATTCCGTCATCTCGGGAATCCCGGTCTCCGGCCCGATGTGAACCATCAGCTCCAGTCCGCCGGTGCCGTGCACCAGGGACATCAGGCGGTCCTTGTCCTCCAGGGCGGAAAGCAGCTGGCGCGCCTTTTCGGCGTCGTGGTACTCCGGAAAGCCCAGGATGTTGTGGGAGCCGGAAACCGTCAGGTTGTCCGCGGCCGCCTGTTTTTCCATCTGGCCGGACAGCTCCATGATGCCGCTGAGCACCTGGGGGTCGCCCGGGGCATGGTCGGCGTAATCCTTCAGCAGGGACTGAACCTCTTTCAGGGTCTTCCCGCTGAGGCGCTCGGATAGCATGCGGCTGATGGCGTACAGCGCGTCGGCGTCCAAATCCTCCGAAACGCGCACCATGGTGTCGCGGATGACGCCGCCGTCGGTCACGATGACCAGCAGCGCCAGCGCGCGGGTCACGGGCACCAACTGCAGGGTGGCGATGCGCATCTGCTCCTGCCGGGGCATCATGACCAGGGAGGCGTAGTGCGTAAAATCAGACAGCGCCTGCGCGGTGCTGGCGACCACGTCCTCCAGGTGGCTGACGCGGTTTAGGTACTTTTGCCGCAGTTCCTCGTCCTCCCGGGTCGGCTTCGGCCCCTCCTCCAGCAGCGCGTCCACGTAGAGCCGGTAGGCCTTTGCGTTTGGGACGCGGCCCGCGGAAACGTGGGGCTGTTCCAGGTAACCCAGTTCCTCCAGGTCGCTCATCTCGTTGCGGATGGTGGCGCTGGACAGGTTCATCAGGTACTTGCGGGAAATGGTCCGGGAGCCCACCGGCATGGCGGTGAGGACGTAATCGTCGATAATCGCCTGCAAAATGCGCTTCTTGCGGTCTTCCACGAACCCCACCTCCCTTCCGGATTGTTAGCACTCTCATTGGTCGAGTGCTAACGCTCCTAGAACATACCATGCGAAACCCGGGTTGTCAAGGGATTCCGGCGCATATTTCAAATTGTTTTGTCGCCGGGCTCCTGCGGAAGCGCAGGC
>JAAZAQ010000280.1 GCA_012514225.1 Clostridiales bacterium
GCAGCGCCCCCAGCACGGTCACGTCCACATGGCCGCCGCGGATGATGCCGAAGGATGTGGCGGAGTCGAAGAAGGCGCCGCCCTTCCGGATGGTCGCGGGCACGGCGCCGGCGTTGGTGATGTCCGGGTCCTCCTCTCCCGGTCCGGGAGCCGGGCCCAGGCCGGTAAAGCCGTTCTCCGACTGAAACAGCACGTCCTGCCCTTCGCCCACGTAGTTGGCGACAAGGGTCGGCAGCCCGATGCCAAGGTTGACGATATTGCCCGGTTTCAACTCACGCGCGACGCGCCGGGCGATGAGCTCCTTGTTGTCCATTATGCTTTCTCCCCCTGCACAAGGTAGGTGACGAAAACACCCGGGGTATGGACAATATCCGGGTCAAGCCCGCCTGCCTCCACCACTTCCTGCGCTTCGGCGATGGTGATTTTCGCGGCCGCGGCCGTGATGTTGTTAAAATTGCGCGTGGCGCCGTGATAAAAGAGGTTTCCGAACGTGTCCGCGCGTGTGGCCGCGATCAGCGCCACGTCGGCGAAAAGCGGTTTTTCCAAGAGGTATTCCGTGCCGTCCACCGTCACGGTCTGCTTGCCCAATGCCACCTGGGTGCCCAGGCCTGTGCGCGTGAGGACACCCCCCAATCCGTAACCGGCCGCGCGGATCTGCTCAATCAGGGTTCCCTGCGGAACCAGGACGACCTCCGTCTCCCCTTCCAGCATCTGGCGGCCCGACTCCCTGTTGGTGCCGATGTGGGACACGATAATCTTTCGAAACTGCTTGCCGACCACCAGCTTGCCCACCCCGACGTCCGGAAAGGCGGTGTCATTCGCGATCAACGTGAGATTCCTGGTGCCCCGCTCGACCAGGGCGTCCAGCAGGCGGTGCGGAGTACCCACACCGAGAAAGCCGCCGACAAAGATGGTATCGCCGTCCTTGACGAGGTCGACAGCCCGCTTCACATCGATCAGCTTGTTCATCCTATGCCCCTTCCACCAGCATGGCGATTCCCTGCCCGCCGCCGATGCACAAGGTCGCGAGGCCCTTTTTGGCGCCGCGCCGTTTCATCTCATGAACCAGGCTCACCAGGATGCGCGCGCCGCTGGCGCCGATGGGGTGCCCCAGCGCGATCGCGCCGCCGTTCACATTGACCTTTGCCGGGTCCAGGCCCAGCGTTCCGGAGACAGCCAGCGCCTGGGCGGCGAACGCTTCGTTGGCTTCGACCAAATCCACGTCTTCCATCTCCCATCCCGCCTTCTCCAGCGCTTTTTGCGTGGACGGGATGGGCCCGGTCCCCATCAGGGAGGGCTCAACCCCCGCGCTCGCCCATGCCTTGACGACGGCCAAGGGCTTCATGCTCAGCGCTTCGGCCTTGCGCTGGCTCATCAGGATGACAATCGCGCTGCCGTCGTTGATGCCGGAGGCGTTGCCTGCGGTGACCGTGCCGTCCTTCTTGAACGCAGGGCGCAGCTTCTCAAAATCCTGCGCCTTGGCGCCCATGCGCGGGTACTCGTCCGTGTCCACCACCTTGGGGTCGCCTTTGCGCTGGGCGACGCTGACGGGGATGATTTCCTCCTTGAACGCGCCGGACGCAATGGCCGCCTCCGCACGGTTTTGGCTTGTAAGCGCAAAGGCGTCCATCTGCTGGCGGGTAATCCGGTACGCCTCCGCCACGTTTTCCGCCGTGATGCCCATATGCAGGGCGCTGAACGCGTCCGTCAGCCCGTCGTAGACCATGCTGTCCACCAGCACGCTGTCGCCCATACGCTTGCCCCAGCGCGTGTCCCGGTCCAGGTAGGGCGCCTGGCTCATGTTTTCCGTCCCGCCGGCGATGACAACGTCCGCGTCGCCCGTCAGAATCGCCTGGGCGCCCAGCTGCACGGCTTTCAGGCCGGAGCCGCACACCTTGTTGACCACGAAGGACGGGGTCGTGATGGGGATACCGGCGCCGACCGCAGCCTGCCGCGCGACGTTCTGGCCCAGGCCGGCCTGCAGCACGTTGCCCAGAATCACCTCGTCCACTTCCTTGGGGTCCAGGCCGATTTTTTTCAGCGTCTGTTCAATCAGCCCCGCGGCCAGCCCCACCGCGCCGACTGACGCGAAGGCGCCGCCAAACGAACCGATCGGCGTGCGCTGGGCTGCGACAATATAGACTCTTTCCAAGGCGTGTACCTCCTTCATGGTTTCAAGGGGAAGCATTCAATTTGTATCAATAAGTAATTTATGTTTACCGGCGGGTTTTGTCCAATACGCGAAATTTATTGAACCATAAGCTTGACTTATGGTATGTTGTGGCAACAGGCTACTATCGTCGCCGCGCAGCAGGGTTCAGGAGGCAATCATGGATATCCGGCAGCTGAAGTATTTCGTGGAAATCGTTAACAGCGACTTCAATCTGACCGTCGCCAGCGGGAAGCTGAACATCTCACAGCCGGCCTTGTCCATGTTTATCAAGAAGTTTGAACAGGACGAGAAGGTGGATGTTTTTATTCGGTACAAGGGGCTGATCAAGGGCCTGTCGACGATCGGGGAGACGTTTTACAACAACGCCGTCAACGTGGTCAACCAGTACGAGCATATGATTGACGAGCTGCGCCTGCAGACATCCCACCTCAACGGCATCCTGCGCATCGGTATCCCCCAGCTCATCGTCACCGTGGTGTGCACGCGGTTCTTGAACCTGCTGGTGCAGAAATACGAGCACGTGAAATTCCTGGTCAACGAAAACGGCGCGTACGACCTGGAGAAGGAGCTGCTGCTCAACGGGATTGACTGCGCCGTCCTGCTCCGGCCCACAAGCCTGAGCCCGACCCAGTTCCGGGAGGTGCTCATCAGCAAGGACGAGTTGAGCGTGTTCATGAACAAAAGCCACCCCCTTGCCGGCAAGGAACGGCTGACATGGCGCGACCTGGAGGGCCAGCGACTGGTCATCTTTGACGAGAGCTATATGATTCATCACAA
>JAAZAQ010000281.1 GCA_012514225.1 Clostridiales bacterium
CTTCCGTACTGTGGTTTGCGCGGAATCATCCGCACGCGTATCATACACTGAAACGGAACCCCGCGCAAGAAAACGGCGGGGCGGCCGGGTTGGGGCGGCCGAGGAGCCGCGAAAAAATCCGCAACTGGCGCTTGCGGCACGCCGGTTCGTGTGGTAGAATCCTTTTTGCTGAATTGGCGAGGCAGGAGGTGAAGCAAGTTGCCAAACATCCGTTCATCGGAAAAGCGCGTCCGGGTCAACAGGAAAAAGAACCTGCGCAACCGCATGGTGAAGTCGGGGGTCAAGACCGCCGTGAAGAAATACACCCTGGCGCTGAACAACGACCTGACGGCCGCGCCGGAAAAGCTTGGCCAGGCGGCCTCCGCGCTGGACCGCGCCGTCTCCAAGGGCGTCATCCACAAGAACACGGCCAACCGCAAGAAGGCCCGTATGGCCAAGGCCCTCAACAAGGCACAGGCCTGAGCGAGACACGCCCAAATCGCCGCGAACGCGGCTTTTTTGTTTGATTGAATGAAGAGAACCCGGAGCCATTGCGCGCTCCGGGTTCTTTGCGGCGTCAGTTACAGGCAGGCCGCAATGTGAGCCGCCAGCCGCACGTTGTTGTAGACCAGCTGGATGTTGGACTTCAGGGATTCCCCGCCCGTCAGCCGCACGACGGCCGAAAGGAGGAAGGGGGTGACGTCCTTGCCGGTGACGCCCTGGCGCCTGGCGTCCGCCAGCGCGTCCTCGATTGCCTGGCTGATGGCCGCCCGGGGCATCTCGTATTCCCCGGGGATGGGGTTGGCGACCAGCATCCCGCCCGGGTAGCCCATGGCGCGCTGCGCGCGGATGGCTGCGGCGATTTCCTCCGGCGTTTCCGCGCGCTGGGGGAGCGGGAAGCCGCTGTGGCGCGTGAAGAATGCGGGCAGCTCGTCCGTCCGGTAGCCGATCACCGGGACGCCGCGGGTTTCCAGGTACTCCAACGTCAGCCCCAGGTCCAGGATGCTTTTCGCGCCGGCGCAGACGACGGCGACGGGGGTGCGTGCCAGCTCCTCCAGGTCGGCGGAGACATCCATGGTGGTCTCGGCGCCCCGGTGGACGCCGCCGATGCCGCCGGTCGCGAAGACCGGGATGCCCGCCAGGGCCGAGACGAGCATGGTGGCCGCGACGGTGGTCGCGCCGTCCTCGCCCCGGGCTGCCATCAGGGGCAGGTCCCTGCGGCTGGCTTTCCGGATTTTTGTGCCGGCTTTGCCCAGGTACTCGATCTGGTCCGCCGTCAGGCCGGCGTGGAGCTTTCCGCCCAGGACGGCCACCGTGGCCGGCTCCGCGCCATGCTCCCGGGCAAGGCGCTCGCAGGCGAGCGCCGTTTCCACGTTCTGGGGGTAGGGCATGCCGTGGCTGATGATGGTGCTTTCCAGCGCGATGACGGGGCGGCCTTCCGAAAGCGCGGCCAGGACGGGTTTCGACAGGATGAGAACGGGGCTGCTCATGGGCGTTCCTCCTCAGGCAAGTCATCGGGTTGTTTCCGCAGGTGCCGCGCCGCGAATTGAAGGCCGAGCGCGGCGGTTTCCCTTGCGGGCAGGCCTTTCGCGACGCCCAGCGTGATGCCCGCCGCCATCGCGTCCCCGGCGCCGGTCAGGCCGGCGTGGGGCAAGGGGGCCGCCGGCAAAAGCCCCTCGCTCTTGCCGTCTGCATAATATACGCCCTGCGCCCCGAGGGAAATAAAGACGGCCTTTACGCCCGCCGCGAGCAGCCCTTTGGCCTGGCGCGCGGGTTCCGTTTCTCCGCTCAGGGCCTCCGCTTCCATGCGGTTGGGCTTCAGCGCCGCGAGACGCGGAAGAATCGCACGCAGCCTTTCGCACTTGACCGCGCTGACCGGGTCGGCGACCAGCGGGGCGTCCGCCGCCTCAGCCGCCGCGGACAGGCACTCCGGCGAAAGGTTGGCGTCCAGGAAGACGGCGCCGAACGGCTGGCGGAAGGCGGGGCAGCCCCGGAGGAAGCCGGGGGTCAGGGATTCCACCGCGCGCATGTCATTGACGGCGCAGCGCATCTCGCCCTGCCGGTCGTGGACGGCCACGTAGACGGGCGCGGGCGCGTCCGTGCGCTGGCTGAAGGCCAGGCCGATTCCGTCCCGCCGGCAGGACTCAACCAGCCGCAGGGCGTTTTCATCGCTGCCCAGCGCCGTGAGCAGCTCGACCTGTATCCCGGTTTTCGCGAGGTGCGACGCGACGTTCCGGGCCACGCCCCCGGCGCGGAAGTGAACCCGTCCCCGCAGGGAATCGCCTTCCCGGAAGGCGTCTTCCGCGTCCGCCAGCACGTCCAGGTTCATCCCGCCGACGGACAGGACGCTGAGCAGTTTGCCCTTTCCTTCAGTCACGCCGTACACCTCCCGGCGCGCCGCCGGCAATGAACATGCAGTCCCCAAAGCTGAAGAAGCGGTACTTTTCGCGGACGGCCTCCCGGTACGCCGCCAGGGCGTTCTCGCGGCCCATGAAGGCGCTGACCATCATCAGGAGGGTGCTTTGCGGCAGGTGGAAGTTGGTCAGCAGGGCGTCCACAGCCCTGAAGCGGTAGCCGGGGGTGATGAAGATGCCCGTCTGCCCGCGCATGGGGGACAGCCGGCCGTGTTCATCGGCGGACGACTCCAGCGCGCGCACGCTGGTGGTGCCGACGCAGACGACCCTGCCGCCGGCTTCCCGGGCGGCGTTGACGGCTTCGGCCGCCGGGGCGTCCAGCTCGAACCATTCCTCGTGCATGACGTGGTCCTCCACGTTTACGGCCTTGACGGGGCGGAAGGTGCCCAGGCCCACGTGCAGCAGCAGGGAAACGACCTTCACCCCGCGCGCCCGGACGCACTCCAGCACCGCGTCGGTGAAATGTAGCCCCGCGGTCGGCGCGGCGGCGCTGCCCTCCTCCTTCGCGTAGACGGTCTGGTAGCGGC
Organism: Clostridiales bacterium; assembly: GCA_012514225.1. Classification (GTDB taxonomy): domain Bacteria; phylum Bacillota; class Clostridia; order Christensenellales; family Aristaeellaceae; genus UBA6115. The sequence goes on from JAAZAQ010000281.1 coordinate 2,921, forward strand.
CGCGGTCCTCCAGACGCTCGTGGATGTAGGGGGGCAGCGGCATCTGGCCTAGCGTGTCCAGCAGTTCCTCAAAGACGCCGTCATAGGAAAAGCGGATCTTCCTGCCGCCGAAGGCGGTCGGCTCCCCGATTTCGCAGCGCAACAGCCCGCCGCCGAATTCCACCTGCACGCCGGCTTTCAGCCGCCTGCCCGGGCGGACCAGCGCCTCCCAGCAGTCCCGGTCCAGGCGCCGAAGCAGCAGCACCTCGCAGGGAATCCCGCCTTCTCTCCTGGTTCCCAGCAGGCGCGCCGGGATGACCCGGCTGCGGTTGAGGACCAGCACGTCCCCGGGCGACAGCAAGTCGGGGAAATCGACAAAAAAAGAATGCCGGAGCGCACCGGATTCCCGGTCGCAGACCAGCATGCGGCTTTGGTCGCGCTGTTTAAGCGGCGTCTGGGCGATCAGTTCCGGCGGCAGGTCGTAGTCAAACGCGCTGGTCTTCATCGAAAAACGCCACCTGCGCGTCCGGCTGCGCGGCGCCGGGCTGGGGGAAGGGGCGGTCCAGGTGGGCGTAGGCGGCCTGCAGCGCCACCCGGCCACGCGGGGTCCGCTGGATAAAGCCCAGCTGCAGCAGGAAGGGCTCGTACACGTCCTCGATGGTCAGGGCGTCCTCGCCCGTGGCCGCGGCCAGCGTGTCCAGCCCGACGGGGCCGCCGGAAAACTTGTCGATCATCGCCAGCAGCACGCCCCGGTCCACCTTGTCCAGGCCCAGCGCGTCCACGTCCAGCAAATCCAGCCCTTCCCGGGCGACTTCCCGGGTAATCCGCCCGTCCGCCTGCACCTGGGCGTAGTCCCGCACGCGCTTGAGCATGCGGTTGGCAATCCGCGGCGTGCCGCGGCTGCGGCGCGCGATTTCCATCACGCCGTCCTCCTCCGCCGGCATCCCCAGGATGCGCGAGGAGCGGCGGACAATCTGCGCCAGCTCGTCCGGGGAATAAAGCTCCAGCCGGAAGACCATGCCGAAGCGGTCCCGCAGCGGCGCGGACAGCTGCCCCGCGCGCGTGGTGGCGCCAATCAAGGTGAAGCGCGGCAGGTCCAGCCGCATCGAGCGGGCGGTGGGACCCTTCCCGATCATGATGTCCAGCGCGTAGTCCTCCATGGCCGGGTAGAGCACCTCCTCCACGGCGCGGGACAGGCGGTGGATTTCGTCGATGAACAGGACGTCGCCGGCATTGAGGTTGGTCAGGATGCTGGCCAAATCGCCCGGGCGCTCGATGGCCGGGCCGGAGGTAATCCGGATGTTCTGGCCCATCTCCGCGGCGACGATGCAGGCCAGGGTGGTCTTGCCCAGGCCCGGGGGCCCGTAGAGCAGCATATGGTCCAGCGCGTCCCGGCGCTTGAGCGCGGCCTTGATGTAAATCTGCAGGTTCTGGCGGATGGACTCCTGGCCGACGTACTCCCGCAGGGTTTTCGGGCGCAGCGAAAGCTCCGCCTCGCCGTCCTCGTCGCGGTAACTGCCCATCACCAATCGCTCGTCCTGCATCCCTTATCCCTTCATCATCCCGCGCAGCGCCAGGCGGACCAATTCGTCCGCCTGCTGTTCCCCGCCCGCCTGGTGCGCGCGGGAGACCGCGGAGGCGGCCTCGCTTTGGGAATAGCCCAGCGCCAGCAGCGCCTGGATGGCTTCCGCCACCACGCCCCGCTGTCCGGTAACGGCGGGGTTGGGCAGGTCGGCCACCCCGACGGCCCACTCGTCCTTGGACAGGCGGTCCTTCAGCTCCAGCGCGATGCGCTGCGCCGTCTTGCGGCCGACACCCGGCGCGCGGGACAGCGTCTGCACGTCCTCGGTCAATATGGCCAGGGTTAGTTCCTTGAGCGGCATGCTGCTCAGCACGTTCAGGGCGGTCCGGGGCCCGATGCCGGAGACCGCGTTGAGGCTCAGGAACATCCCGCGCTCCTCCCGGCTGGAGAAGCCGAACAGCTCCATCGCGTCTTCCCGGACGGACAGCCAGGTATACACGCGCACGAACTCGCCCTTGGGCGGCGCCTGGGAAAGGGCCGCCTGGGTGCAGATGAGCTGGTAACCGACGCCCTGGACGTTGACGACCAGCTCGTTCCCGCTTTTTTCAGCCACCAGGCCTTCAATAAACGCGTACATCGCCCGCCTCGCTATTTCATGACGTGCAGGCCGCCGAAGCGGCCGGAGTTGTAGTGGGTCAGCGCCGCGGCCACCGCGTCGGCGGCGTCGTCCGGGCGGGGGTAGTCCGGAAGCCCCAGCAGGAGTTTGATCATCTGCTGCACCTGCAGCTTGTCCGCCTTGCCGTATCCGGCGACCGCCTGCTTGATCTGCATGGGGGTGTACTCGAAAAGCTGCTCCGTGTGACGCGCGCAGCGCGCGACGGCGACACCCCTGGCGGCGCCCACGGTGAAGGCAGTAGTGACGTTCTTGGCGAAAAACAGTTGCTCGAACACGACCGCGTCGGGCTGGTAAAGCGCGATGAGGCTCTCGACCCCCCTGTCAATTTCCAGCAGCCGCTGAGGCAGCGCGGTTTCGGGCAGGGTGGAGATGACGCCGCAGGCCACGAAGCGCGGGCTGTTCGCCCCTGCCCGGATCAGCCCCCAGCCCATCGTCGCCAGGCCCGGGTCGATGCCCAGAATCCGCATGCGCACCCCCTTTTCGCAAGCATCTTAAGCGAACCCCCTCCGCTTGTCAACGAAGGAGGGACGCCGCTCACGGCACGTTGGCGGGCGCGTCCGCCCCCGGAAGCCAGCGCTTCAGCATGTCCTCCACGTGCCTCCGGGCCAGGCTGGAAGAGCGCGCGGCGTCCGCCTCGGACTGGGGCAGTTCGCCCATCAGTCCCATGAACTGGCTGACCTTCAAGCCCAGGGCGTCCTGCATGACGGCGTCGGAGCCCCCGGGCGAAACCAGGTAGTAGCACAGCAGGGAATCCTTCTGCCCGATGCGGTGGGCGCGGTCCTCCGCCTGGCTGTGGACGGCGGGCGACCAATCCAGTTCCCCGAAGACCACGCAGGTGGCGCGCTGCAGGTTGAGGCCGGACGCCGCGCGCAGGGAGACGCAGCACAAATCGGTCCTGCCCTCCATGAAGCGCCGGACGCTGGCGTCCTTCTGCGCCTGGGTCTCCCGGCCGGTGATGAAGGCGGGGGAAAGCCGCGCAAGTTCCTTCCTGTACTCGTCCATCACCGCGTGGTGGTGCGCGAAGAGCAGGACCTTCTCCCCGGACTCCGCCAATGCGCGCACGAACTGGGCGACGCAGGCGGCCTTGGCCAGCCCGGTGGCCTGCCGCTCCTGGTGGGAGAGGTTGCCTTCCTCCAGCGCGCGGCGGGAAGGGGAATCCCCCGGGTTGACGGCATACGAGCGCAGGCGTTCCAGCACCGGCTGCATCAACCGGGCCATCAGCGCGTCGTCGGCGTCCACCCGCTGGACGAGCCGGCGTTTGTCCGGCAGCTCCGGCAGCACGTCCAGTTTGTTGCGCCGGAGCATCAGCCCCTCGCGACGCAGGTGCTCGCCCAGCCAGTCCGGGTGGACGACCACGGCGTTGCCGTAGCCGTAGCACCACTCCCTTGTGAAGGACTCCCAGTCGCCCAGCAGGTGGTAGTCAAGGATATTGACCACGTTCCAGATTTCCCCGCCGTGGTTGTAAATCGGCGTGCCGGACAGGCCCCACACGCGGGCGCAGGCGTTGGCCAGCAGGCTGGCCGCGCTGTACTTCTCCGTGCCGCTGTGGCGCAGCTCCTGGATTTCGTCAAAGATGACGGCGCTGACCGGCAGTTCAGGCAGCGCGTCCTTCCAGCCGCGCAGCAGCAGGTAATGGACAAGGTAGATATCCGCCTCCGGCAGCGGCTGGGGCTTGAGCCCCCGGATGACGCAGACCCGGGGCGGACGGCCGTCGAACCGAAGGAAGCGGTTGATTTCGCTCTCCCAGTTGCTCACCAGGTGGGGAGGCACGACCACCAGCGCCGGGAACGCGCCGCAGGCGGCCAGCGCGGCCAGGGACTGTACGGTTTTGCCCAGGCCCATCTCGTCCGCCAGCAGCGCCCGGCCCGCGTGGACGAGCCAGCTGGCGCCGAACTGCTGGAAGGGGCGCAGGACCCCCTGAAAGGCGCCCGACGCGTCGGTGTATTCCGGGGCGTTTGTCCGGAAATCTTCCAGCTTCCTGTAGTGCGCCTGGCTCTCCTGCAGCGCCTGGTTCCAGCGGTCCAGGTCCTCCGGCATCACGGCCAGGGGGTAGCGCATCATCAGCCAGTTGAGTTCGCCCACCGTCCGCCGGTGCGCGGTGAAACGCGCGACGCCGCGCTTGCCGGAATCGGCGCCCGGGAACAGGCGCTTGGCCATCTCCGTGACGGCCGGGTCGCCCTTGATGACCCAGGAACGGCTGCGGGGCTGGTAGGACAGGGTGCCGAACAGCCGGGAGGCCGCGGGCGCGGGCTGCAGGTAGGCGGGCGTATCCGCGCCGGCAGGCGGGGGTGCATTGGCGGGCGGCTCCGCGGCGGCCAAAGGCAAATCTGCAGGGCGGGTTTTCGCGCTCCCGGCGGGCGCGGCGACGCCCCAGAGGCCGGAAAGGCTGAGCGACGCGCAGGGCTTCCCCAGGATGTGGTCGGGCAAGCCGGGGTCGCGCTCGCACAGCAGCAGCAGCGAATCCACCCGCGGGGAGGCCAGGTAGCGCGTCGCCTGGCGCAGTAGGGCCTTGCGGTTCGGGCGGGCGCGCTTGATTTCGATGGCGACGCCGGACACCAGGAAATCGACCCGGCAGCCCGGCGCGACCATCGCCTCGTGCGAAAAGGGAAGGCCGGCCGCCTCTAGCGCGGAGGCGACCAGCAGGTGCAGGTCGGGCTCGCTTTGCGCGAAGGGCGCGCGGATGGAACGCAGGGCGGTGATGACCCGGTTGAGCAAATCGGCGGACGTCCTTCCTATTGATTACGCAAAGATTATAGCCTGTAACGGATTTGTTTACAATGTGTTTATATTCTGCCTTGCCGGGTAGGAAATCATTTGTTAAGATGGCAGCGGTCCACATGGGAGGA
>JAAZAQ010000036.1 GCA_012514225.1 Clostridiales bacterium
GGATGATGGCGTTGCGGCGGCTCATGTTGGTGACGCCCACGGACAGCACGATGGTCACCACCGTCGCCAGCCCCTCCGGAATCGCGGCGACGGCCAGGGACACGGCGATCATGAAGGTGCGCAGGATGGCCTCCAGGTGGAAGTCGCCCGTGCGCACGATGCTGAACACGAAGATGAAGGCGCAGATGGCCAGCACCATGTAGGTGAGCAGCCTGCTCAGCTGGCCCAGCTTAATCTGCAGCGGCGTCTCGCCCTCCACGGTCCTGGAAATCGCGTCGGCAATCCTGCCCATCTGCGTGTCCATGCCCGTGGCGACCACCACCGCGCGGCCGCGGCCGTACACGACGGTCGAACCCATGTAGCACAAGTTCTTCCGGTCGCCCAGGGTCACGTCGGCGGCGCCGTTCAAGGCCAGGGCTTCCGTCTCCTTGTAGACGGGCACGGACTCCCCGGTCAGCGCGGCCTCCTCAATCTGCAGGCTGGCGCTCTCGATGATGCGGCAGTCCGCCGGGACCGCGGTGCCCGCGTCCAGCAGCACGACGTCGCCCACCACCAGGTCCTCGGAATGCACCTGGACGACCTGCCCGTCCCGAAGCACGCTGGACACGGCGGCGGACATCGTCTGCAGCGCCTCGATGGCCTTCTCCGCCTTGCTCTCCTGGTAGACGCCCAGGATGGCGTTGAGCAGCACGACGGCCAGGATGACGAAGACGTCCGTCAGGCCCTCGTTCGACATCACGCTGGTGACGCCGGACACCACCGCCGCGGACATGAGGATGAGGAGCATCGGGTCCTTCAGTTGCTCCAGGAAGCGCTGCAGCAGCGTCGCCTTCTTCTCTTCCTTGAGCTTGTTCTTGCCGTTGGCCTCCAGGCGCTTCCGCGCCTCCTGCGCGCCGAGCCCCTGCGCCCCGCTGCCGGTGTGCTCCAGGACCGACTCCACCGTTTCCAGATAATGCTTCATTCGCGCCGCTTCCCGCCTGTCCGGCCTGCCCGCACCCTGGCGGCGGCTGAAAAACAGGCCAATTCCTTCACAGTTTAGCATTTTAATTTTTCCGCCCGGGTCTGTCAACGCGGCGGCGCGGCGCGCCCTGTTTTTCGCGGGCACGCATGCGCCCGCGAGCCGACCGGAACAAATGTTCGGAAATTCGCCCGGACGCCTTGTGGCGGGGCGGCCGGTTTGCTATAATTCTTCATAATTGGAGGCGGAACATGAACGTTGAGCAACTGCTGGACAAGCTGCGCGGGGACGGCGCCTTTATGGACTGCGTCAGCCACTGGGAGGTCATCCCCGCCCGGCCCGCGCGCTACGCCGCCTGGCCGGACAGGGTGCACTCCCGCGTCACCGGGGCGCTCGCCCTGCGCGGGGTGGACAGGCCCTACACCCACCAGGCGGAGGCCGTCGGCCTGGCGCTGGGGGGCGGCGACGTGTGCGTGGTCACGCCCACGGCGTCCGGGAAGACGCTGTGCTACAACGTGCCCATCCTCAACGCCATCCTGGAGAATGACGACGCCCGCGCGCTGTACCTCTTCCCCACCAAGGCCCTCTCCCAGGACCAGGTGGCGGAGCTGTACGGCCTCATCAACCTGATGGGCGCGGACATCAAGACCTACACCTACGACGGCGACACGCCCGCCGCCGCGCGCAAGGCCATCCGCCAGGCGGGGCACGTCGTGGTCACCAACCCCGACATGCTGCACAGCAACATCCTTCCCCACCACACGAAGTGGGTTAAGCTGTTCGAGAACCTCCGCTACATCGTCATCGACGAAATCCACACCTACCGCGGCGTCTTCGGCGCCAACCTGGCCAACGTCCTGCGCCGGCTGATGCGGCTGTGCGCGTTTTACGGCAGCCGCCCGCAGTTCATCCTCTGCAGCGCCACCATCGCCAACCCCGGCGAGCTGGCCCGGCAGCTGACCGGACGGGAGGCGCAGTTAGTGGACCGCTCCGGCGCGCCGTCGGGGGAGAAGCACGTCATCTTCTACAACCCGCCCGTGGTCAACCGCCAGCTGGGCATCCGCAAGAGCGCGCTGGGCGAAACCCGCGGCCTGGCCGCGACGCTGCTGGCCAACAAGGTGCCCACCATCGTCTTCGCCAAGAGCCGGGTGCAGGTGGAGGTCCTGACCAAGGCGCTCAAGGAGATGCGCGCCGGCCCCCTGGGCGACGCCGCCTCCGTGCGCGGCTACCGGGGGGGCTACCTGCCCCAGGAGCGCCGGGACATCGAGCGCGGCCTGCGCAGCGGGCAGGTGGACGTGGTGATTTCCACCAACGCGCTGGAGCTGGGCATTGACATCGGCTCACTGGACGCCTGCGTGCTGTGCGGCTACCCGGGCACCATCGCCAGCACCTGGCAGCAGGCGGGCCGCGCGGGGCGCCGCATGGGGCCCAGCCTGACCCTGCTGGTCGCCTCCAGCGCGCCGATTGACCAGTACATCATCACCCACCCGGAATACTTCTACGCCCAGTCGCCGGAAAACGCGCTGACCAACCCGGACAACCTCTACGTGCTGCTCAACCACTTCAAGTGCGCCGCCTACGAGCTGCCCTTCAAGGAGGGGGAGGCCTTCGGCAACGCGCCCGGCAGCGACAGCCTCATCCGCTACCTGGAGGAGTCCGGCATCGTCCGGAAGGTGGACGGCAGCTACTTCTGGTCGGCGGAGGACTTCCCCGCCAGCGAAATCAGCCTGCGCTCCGCGATGACGGAGAACTTCCTCATCATGGACGTGTCCGACCCCGCCCGCGTGCGCGTGGTGGGGGAGATGGACCGCTTCACCGTGCCCATGCTGCTGCACGAGAACGCGATATACATGCACGAGGGCGCCCAGTACCAGGTGGAGAAGCTGGACTTCGACGCCTGCAAGGCCTTCATCCGCCGGGTCAGCGTCGACTATTACACCGACGCCGACCTCAACGTCAGCCTGAGCCTGCTGGACGTGGACCGCCGGGAGGGCGGCGCCGCGCACGGGGAGGTCAAGGTGACCACCCTGGTCAAGATTTTCAAGAAGATGAAGCTGGACACCGGCGAGTCCCTGGGCTACGGCCCCGTGCGGCTGCCGGAGACGGACATGCACACCACCGCCATGTGGATGACCCTGCCGCCCGCCCTCGCCGCGCAGTACGGCAACGACAGCCTGCAAAACGGCATGCTGGGCGTGTCCAACCTGCTGCGCATCGTGGCGCCGCTGTACCTGATGTGCTCCCCGCGCGACCTGGCGGTGGCCTACCAGGTCAAGTGCCCCTTCACCGACCTGCCCACCCTCATCCTCTACGACAACTGCCCCGGCGGCATCGGGCTGTCCGAGAAGGCCTTCCTGATGCGCAGGATGCTGGCCGCCCACGCGCTGTCCGTCGCCCGCAATTGCGCCTGCGAGAGCGGCTGCCCCTCCTGCACCGGCCCGGCCAATGAAATCGGCCCGGACGGCAAGCTGACCGCCATCCGCCTGCTGGGGGAGATGGACGCCCTGCTGGCCGGGGAAGCGGGGGGCTGAGGCGATGCCGCCGCTGACGCCCTATAACCGCGACCTGCCCTACGCCTACGCGGCCGGGCTCTTCCCCGCGCTGGAGGCCCTGCGCAGGGCGCCGGAGCGCGTGCGCCGGGTGCTGGTATCCCCCCGGCTGGGCGGGGGGGAGGGGGCGCAAACCCTGCTTTCGCTGTGCGGCCGCCACGGCATCCGCGTCGAGGAGGCGGACCGGCTGCTGCGCCGGATTTCGGGCAAGGACAACTGCTTCGCCGCCGCGGTGTTTGACAAGAAATTCGAAAGGCCGGACCCCGGCCGCAGCCACCTGGCGCTGGTGAACCCGATGGACCCGGGCAACCTGGGCACCGTGCTGCGCACCGCCCTGGGCCTGGGCTTCCCGGACGCCGTGCTGGTGCGCCCCTGCGCGGACCCCTTTGAGCCGCAGGCCGTGCGCGCCGGCATGGGGGCGGTCCTGTCGATGAACGTATCCGAGTACGCCGGTTTTGACGAATATCGGGAAGCCTATCCCGGCCACAGGATTCTGCCCTTCATGCTCGACGGCGCGCGGCCCCTGTCCGAGGCGGCGGGGGAGCGCGGGGGGCCCTTCTGCCTGGTGTTCGGCAACGAGGGCAGCGGCCTGCCGCCGGCCTTCGCCCGCTTCGGCGCGGTCAAAATCGAGCAGAGCGGCAAGGTCGATTCCCTCAACCTGGCCGCCGCCGCCGCCATCGGGCTGTACGCCTTCCGGCAGATTTAGGGTTTATAGGGGGTTTTTGGCCGGCACGCCCGCCTTGCGCGGGTATTTTTGCGGGCTGGCGCCCGTTTTTTCGATAACCTGGATGTAATGGCTGCGCCCCGGCAGGCCGAGCTCGGCCAGCCGCCCCAGGCGCCCGCCCAGCAGGGCCGCGGCGCGCGCCCCGTCCGCCCGCTCGGCTTCGACCGCCGGCCCCTTCCAGCACAGAGCCAGCCCGCCGGGCTTCACGAAGGGCAGCAGGTACTCCGCCAGCACCGGCAGCGGCGCCAGGGCGCGCGCAGCCGCGCGGTCGAAGGCTTCGCGCATCCCCGTGCGGGCGGCGTCCTCCGCCCGGGCGCAGGCGACGGTCACGTTGGGAAGCCCCAGCTCCCGGATGACCGTTTCCAGGAAAGCGCAGCGCTTTTCGCGCGCTTCCAGCAGCGTGACGCAAAGCCCGGGCGCCGCGATGGCCAGCGGCAGCCCGGGGAAGCCCGCCCCGCTGCCCACGTCGACGACGGCGCCGGTTTGCGGCACCAGGCCCAGCCGCAGCGCGGCCAGGGAGTCCGCGTAGTGCCGCAGGGTCATCTCCTCCTCCGGCACCTTGGTCAGGTCCGTCACCCGGCTGTGCGCGAGCAGCAGTTTGTGGAAGGCCTCCAGCCGCTCCAGCGCCGGCGGCGCCGGCAGCAGGCCGAGGCGCTCCAGAAGCGCGCTGTCAATCATGCCTTCGCCCTTTCCGCCTTCAGGGCGAGCAGCCACATGACCAGCTGCTCCAGGGAGCCCTCCTCGTTCAGACGCCCGCTCTTGACCCAAAACTCCTGGTCGACGCACTTCAAATAGGCGCGGCGAAGCTGCGGGAGGGTGTAGGCGCCCGCCGCCGTTGCCAGCCGCCGGGCCGCGAAGCCGGGCACCCCCAGTTCCCGGGCCACCTCCGCCTGCGTGCGCCCGTTCTTCGTCAGGATGCGGGCAAACAGCAGCTGCCGGTAGTGCCGCTGCAGCAGGGCCAGCAGCATCAGCCGCTGCTCGCCGCCGGCCAGCATGTCCCGCATGAGGGGCAGCGCCCGCCCGGCGTCGCCGGCGGACACCTTGTCCGCCAGGTCGAACACACGGTATTCCGCGCTCAGCGTGGCGACCGCCTCAATGTCCTCCCAGGCGACCGCGGCGCGTTCGCCCATCACCGCCGCGATCTTGGCGATTTCGTTTTTCAGCGGCATCAGTTCCCGGCCGCAGGCGAAGGCCAGCCGCTCCGCGGTCTGCCGGTCCACCTGCTTGCCGTAGCCCTTCAGCTCCTTGGCTATCCACTTGACCAGCGTCTCCGGCTCCAGCGCGTCGAAGCCGACCACGCCGCCCAGGTCGCGGACGGCCTTGTACAGCTTCCGCGCGCCGTTGGCCTTGCCCCGGACGAAAAAGACCAGGCAGGCGCTGGGGGGGACCCTGCCCACGTAGGCCGTCAGGCCGTCCCCGGAAACGGGCTTTTCCGCCGGCGCGTCCTCGTCCCCGCCTTCGCCCGCCGGGGGCTTGCCGGTCAGCAGCGGGCTGTCCCGCACGACGACCAGCC
>JAAZAQ010000282.1 GCA_012514225.1 Clostridiales bacterium
AGGGCGACATCACGCTTCAGGACGTATCCTTCCGCTACGAGGACGGCAGCGCCGAGGTGCTCGACCGGCTCGACCTGCACGTGCCGAAAGGCCGCCACGTCGCCCTGGTGGGCCCCTCGGGCTCGGGAAAGACGACGCTGTGCAACCTGATTCCCCGCTTTTACGACGTGACGCGGGGGAAGGTGCTCATCGACGGCCAGGACGTGCGCGGGCTGACACTCCGGTCCCTGCGCGGGACAGTGGGCATGGTGCAGCAGGAAGTCTACCTGTTTTCCGGCACCATCTTCGACAACATCGCCTACGGCAAGGCGGGCGCCACCCGGGAAGAGGTGGAGCAGGCCGCCCGCAGGGCGGGCGCCCACGGCTTCATCGCGCAGATGCCGCAGGGGTATGATACCTACGTGGGCGAACGCGGGTTCAAGCTGTCCGGCGGGCAGAAGCAGCGGCTGTCCATCGCCCGGGTTTTCCTGAAGGACCCACCCATTCTGCTGCTGGACGAGGCGACCAGCGCGCTGGACAACGAGTCGGAGATGCTGGTGCAGCAGTCCCTGGCCGAGCTGGCCCGCGGCCGCACCACCCTGACCATCGCCCACCGGCTGACCACCATCCGCAACGCCGACGTCATCTGGGTGCTGACCGAAAAAGGGCTGGAGGAAAGCGGCAGCCACGACGAACTGATGGCCAAAAAGGGGCTGTATTACAGCCTGTACCGGCTCTACGCCGAAAATAAAACGACCGCCGGGGTCGAAGCCGAGCGGGAAGCCGTCCGGTAGGAAGGAAGGGGAGCCTATGGATTTGCTGTTCTTGGGCGCGGCGCGCGAGGTGACCGGGAGCGCCTTCCTGGTGACCGTCAACGGGAAGCACCTGCTGGTGGATTGCGGCATGGAGCAGGGGCGGGACACCTACCAAAACCAGAAGCTGCCCATCGCCGCCCAGGCGGTGGACTGCGTGGTGCTCACCCACGCGCACATCGACCACTCCGGCATGCTGCCCGCCCTGTACCGGGCAGGCTTCCGCGGCGCCATCCACGCGACGCCGGCGACGCTGGCCCTGTGCGACATCATGCTGCGCGACTCCGCCCATATCCAGGAAACGGAGGCGGAGTGGCGCAACCGCAAGGCAAGCCGGGCGGGCGAGGCGCCCTATGAGCCCCTGTACACGCAGGAGGACGCGGAAAACACGCTGAACCTCTTCCGGCCCCTGCCCTACGGGGAAACGCGGGAGGCGCTGCCCGGCTGCAGGCTGTCCTTCACCGACGCGGGGCACCTGCTGGGCTCGGCCTCCGCGACGCTGGAACTCACCGAGGGCGGGCAGACCCGCACGGTGGTCTTTTCCGGCGACATCGGCAACATCAACCAGCCCATCATCAAAGACCCGCAGTATCTGAGCAAAGCCGACTTCGTGGTGATGGAATCCACCTACGGCGACCGCCTGCACGGGGACCGGCCGGATTACATCCGCGACCTGACCGACGTGCTGCAGACCACCTTCGACCGCGGCGGCAACGTGGTTATCCCCTCCTTCGCGGTGGGGCGCTCCCAGGAAATCCTATACTTCCTGCGCGAAATCAAGGAACGGCACCTGGTGCGCGGGCACGAGGGCTTCCCGGTGTACATGGACAGCCCGCTGGCCATCAAGGCGACCCGCATCTTCCAGGACGCGAGCCCGGCGGTGTTCGACGAGGAGATGCAGGCGCTGCTGCGTAGGGGTGAAAACCCCATCAGCTTCCCCGACCTGGTTCTCAGCCTGACGGCGGAGGACAGCAAGCGCATCAATTTCGAGAAGCGCCCCTGCGTCATCATCTCCGCCTCCGGCATGGCCGAGGCGGGCCGCATCCGTCACCACCTGAAGCACAACCTCTGGCGGCGGGAGTCCACGGTGCTGTTCGTGGGCTACCAGAGCGTGGGCACCCTGGGGCGGCAGATTTACGACGGCGCGAAGCGCGTGAAGCTGTTCAACGAGACCATCTCCGTCAACGCCGAAATCCGCGCGCTGCACGCCATCAGCGGCCACGCGGACCAGGCGGGGCTGCTGAAATGGGCGGACAGCTTCGAGCCCAGACCCCGGCGCTTCTTTGTCAC
>JAAZAQ010000283.1 GCA_012514225.1 Clostridiales bacterium
AAGTGATGGGGCCGCCGATGATGGCAATCCGTTCGTGCCCGTGCGCGATGAGCGTATCGACCGCGCTGAAGGACGCGTCATAGCTGTTCTGAAAGACGCCGCTGAGCCCGATTCCCTTCACGTCCCGATCCAGCACCACGATGGGCATGCCCTTCTCATGCAGTTCCTTGAGGAAAGCGCCGTTGTACTCTGCGTTCTCCGAGGTCGGGGCAATGATGATGCCGTTGATGTTGAATTGCTTCAGGAGGCTCAGATGCCGGATTTCCCGGTTGGGGATTTCGTTGGTATCGCAGATGAGCAGCTCGATGCCGTGCTGGTCCAGTTCCTCGACAATCGCCCGGATAATCTGGTGGAAGAAGGGGTTCTCGATATCGGGGACAATCATGCCCACGGCGGCGCCGTGCGCGGCCGCGGATACGCGCCTGCGGTACGGGCGCGGTTGGTACCCTTGCTCCTGCGCGATGCCCAACACCCGGTCCTTTGTCCGGGCGCTGACGCGGGCGTTCCCGCTGAATACGCGCGACACGGTGGTGGGCGATACGCCCGCCAGCGCTGCGATATCTCCGATGGAATCCTTGTTTCCCACCCCGCGCCTCCCATCAATCTCATTCGTCGTATACCAATGAGACCGCCCGCATCGATGAATCGCGCTGAACGCCAACCTGGCGCATCCATCGTTGATGTTGAAACATTATAATGAAACAAATGATTTTGCAAGTAGAAAGTGTTCGATTTTCATCTTGACATGGAAAATGTGTTCTGATAGTTTGCAAATGAACACATGGGGAGACCCGGGGCGTCCCAGCGTCTTGGATGAAATTGACCATGATGAATGGAGGCATGCCGATTCCTGAAGGCGCGGCGGCCTCCCCTGGCAAGCGTTCCGGACAGCGCCGGCGACGGAAAGGAATATGATGACAAACAACGAGCTTTGTGCCCTGGTCGACCACACGCTGCTCAAGCAAACGGCAACCTGGGAGGAGATCCGGTCGCTCTGCGACGAGGCGCTGGCTTTCAGAACCGCCTCGGTCTGTATCCCCCCTTGTTACGTGGCGCAAGCCAGCGACTATTTGGTCGGCAGGATGGCCGTTTGTACGGTGATCGGTTTCCCGAACGGGAACACGACCACCGCCAACAAGCTCGCCGAAACCCGAGAGGCAATTGCGCTGGGGGCGGACGAGGTTGACATGGTCATCAATATCGGGATGCTTAAGGCCGGAAGGCACGGCGAGGTCCTTGACGAGATCCGGCAGCTGAAAAAGGCCGCGGGGCAGCGGGTTTTAAAGGTCATCGTCGAAACCTGCCTGCTGACCGAAGAGGAGAAAATCACGATGTGCCGCGTCGTGGGCGAGGCGGGCGCCGACTTCATCAAGACTTCCACCGGCTTTGCGGGCGGCGGAGCGACCTTTGAGGACGTCGCCTTGTTCGCCCGGCATGTGGCTCCCGGCGTCCGGATCAAAGCGGCCGGCGGCATCTCGACCCTCGAGGACGCGCGGCGTTTCGTCGCGCTGGGCGCCAGCCGCCTGGGGACCAGCAGAATCGTCAAGCTGCTCAAGGAAGGGCGGTCGGAGGCGGGTTACTGAACGCGCCCGGTCGGGCGCCGGTTATTTCGCGGCGGAAAGGCAGGAGGATAGAAAGTGAAAGAAAAGGTCACGGTTTTCGGCAGTTTCGTTGTGGATTTGATGTCAAGGGCGCCCCATCTGCCCGTTCCGGGCGAAACGGTCCGGGGCAGCCTGTTCAGGGAAGGGCCGGGCGGCAAGGGATTCAATCAGGGGGTCGCCGCCCACAAGGCGGGCGCCGACGTCGCGATGGCGACCAAACTCGGCCGCGACAGCATGGCGAACGTCGCGCTGGAAGCCATGGACGCGCTGGGGATGCCCCGGAATTATCTGTTCTTCAGCGATCATGACGCGACGGGCACGGCGCTGATCCTGGTGGACGAGAACAGCAGCCAGAACATGATTATCATCGTGCCCGGCGCCTGTGCCACATTCAGCGCAGAAGACATCGCCGCGGTCAAGCGGCGCATCCGCGAGTCCGCCTACTTGCTCTTGCAGCTCGAGGTCAACCAGGACGCCAACGAGCAGGTCGCGGCATATGCCAAGGACAACGGCGTGCGCGTCATCATCAACACCGCCCC
>JAAZAQ010000284.1 GCA_012514225.1 Clostridiales bacterium
ATACTTCCTTTCGCTGTCCATGCGGTCGTGGCGGAACTGGCATACGCGCACGTTTGAGGGGCGTGTGGTGAAAACCGTACGAGTTCAAGTCTCGTCGACCGCACCAGGAAGAAAGCCTTGAAAAGACTCGATTTTCAGGGCTATTTAATTCTTTGATTGATATTTTACCCCTGCCGATACCCCTGCACGTGCATTTGGGGGTGTCAGCGCCTGAAGCCCAGTATCTGCTCGGAGAACTTTGTAAACCTCAGGAGCAGCTTGTCGCTCAGTCTCCTGGACGCGCTCAGGTCCAGCTCGCAGGAGAGCAGCAGGAACGCGACGGTGTCCTTGTCGAAAGGCTTGTTGGTCATCAAAAGGTCGTTCCTGAGCTGCCGGCTCATGAAAGACTGGATGGCGACCGAGCGGTGGGTCACCCCCCGCTCGTCGCATTTGAGAAGGAAGGCCATCATGCAGTCCTCCCATTCCACAAGCGGCACCTGGCGGGACAGGGTGAACGCGATGGTCGAGTAGTAGCTTGCGTAGTGCTCTACGCTGAACGGGACCCCTTCCTCCGCCAGCGAAGCTTGTATCCTGTCGACGACGGCGTCGGTGAAATCGCTCAGGGCGGCCAGCGTTTGCGCGCGTACCCCGGAGGTTTCGCCCGGGCGGGCGCCCCCTTTCTCCAGAAGGGTGGTTAATTTTTCCGAAAACACCCTTGAAGCTCCGTCGCCGTCATTCCTACTGGCGGCCAGCCCGTTCTTCTCATAGGTCAGGTTCATGTGCCCCCTCCGCCTGTCGTCGATTGGGGGTATGGTATCATATTGCCGGGGAAATCCATAATGATGGCCGGAGACGCCGTTCACATGCGCGGCATGCTCCTTTTTGCGGCTTCGGCATTTCTTGTTCATCCGGCGTTCGGCTATCCTTGCCGCGGCAGGGACCGGCGGGGTTGGTTCGTCTTGCCCACTCTTTACAGAGGGTTGAAGGAAGTTCACGCCTTCATGAATCCTCTCCGGGGCTTGCCGCCGCCTGTCGGCCCTGGCGGCGGCGTTTGACCCTGCCTTTTTTTCCCCCCGGGCGATAACGCCGCGATGTCCCTGCTGTATTTTGGCGCGCCGCCAACCCGTGGCGCCGGCTGTCCCGCAGGCCTTCGCTTGACAAACCGCGTTGCCCGGGATAGAATCGCGCGTTGTCAGGACGGCCCCTTTCCATACTTCAACGCGGACCATCTATGAAACGTTATCCGTCTGCCATGCGCTACCCCGGCCCTTGCCTTCCTTTGCCCGGCGCAATGGATACGCACAGCGCCATGCGCAGGCAAGCCTGCCGTTTCAAGCGTCCCCGGGCGGCAAGCCCGCCCGTGCTGTCGGTCGCCGTTTCGGTTCAGGAACGAGTCGCCCTGGCGCCGCAATCGGCGTGATTCCATCAAAAAGGAGAAGCCTATGAAACTTGGCGTGATTGGGTATGGCGAGCGGCTGCGGCATATGGTCCGGGTCATGAAAAAGCACGACCCGGGCTGTGTCCTGACCGCGGTCGCCGACCTCGACCCCGGCATGGCCGCGCGGGACGAAGTGGTCAAATCGGACGGCGCGGCTATTTTCACCAGCGCGGACGACTTGATGCGGCAGGCGGACATGGACGCGGTGGCGATCGGAACCCGCTGTTCCCTGCACACGCGGCTTGCCTTGCCCGTCCTGGAGCGGGGCTTGCCGCTCTTCCTGGAAAAACCCGTCGCGACGGGCTATGACGATTTGCGCAGGCTGTACGACGCCAGCCTCTCGACCCGGTCCCCGGCGGTCGTTTCCTTTCCGCTGCGCGGCACCGCGCTGGCGCGGCTGGTCAAGGAAATCGTCGGCTCCGGCAAAATCGGCACTGTCGAGCATGTCCAGGCGGTCAACAACGTGCCCTACGGCAACGTCTATTTCCAGGGGTGGTACCGGGACGAGAAGGAAACAAAGGGCCTTTTCCTTCAGAAAGCCACGCATGACTTCGACTATATCAATTACCTGCTGGGTGAAATGCCGGTTTCCGTCTGCGCGATGAAATCAAAGCAGATTTTTAAGGGCGTCAAGCCCGCCGGCCTGCTTTGTGCCGACTGCGATGAAAAAGACACCTGCCTGGAGAGCGCCGTTCTGAAGCGCGCTTTGGGCGAGGCGGTCCTGGGGGAAGGGTGCTGCTTCGCCGTTGACACGGGGAACGAGGATTCGGGCAGCGCCATCGTGCGGTACGCGTCGGGCATGCACGTGAATTATTCCCAGAACTTCTTCGCCCGCAAGGGCGCGCAAGCCCGCGGGGCGACCCTCCTGGGCTATCTGGGCACCCTGCAGTTTGACTTTTTCAAGGGGGTCGTCAAGGTATTCATGCACCATACGGCCAGGACGGAAACCTACGAGCTCGAGCAGGGGGAAAACCACTATGGCGGGGACATGGAGCTCGCCCGCGAGTTTGTCCGTGTCGTCAAGGAAGGCGGGCCTTCCGCCTTTCCTCTGGAAGCGGGAATCCTCAGCGCCCTGATGTGCCTCCGGGCCACGCAGTCGGCTGAAACGCAAACCTTTCAGGAGATTCGGTATTCCGCCGACGGCTTCCGCGCGTAAAAGGCTGAAAACCGGCTCGCCGCGGTTCGCTGACCGGGCTGCCGCCGAAGCCACGCGCAAAGGGCAGGGGCGAGGTGGCGCGGGCGGCACGCTCAGGGGATTACGCAAGCGAACGGCTGAAAACAACGCCCCCGGCGGTTCAGGCGGCCGGCCGCCCGAACCGGCGCATTCGCCCGGAAGGCTCACGCGCCCCTTCCTTCCGGAACGCCGGTTTGCCCGCCGCGGAAATCCGCCGGCGCAATCGCCGCAGCGCTTCCCGTCACACCGCCTGTACAAGCCGGGCCGGCTTGATTGATAAGCCGGCGGGAACCCGGTAGAATACCCAGGGAGCCGGCAGGCATCAACCAGGATTGAAAGGGAGAAATCGGATGGGAATCCCCGAAAGGCGGACACAGCTGCACGTTCCCCGGCACGAGGTGCTGAAGCCCCGCTTCCCCGCCATCGACACGCACACGCACTTCGGGAAGCTGCTGGGCGTCATGCTGAACGCCGGCGACCGCTATTTTGACCTCTATGAGACGCGCGACGCCGTGGCGGCCATCCGCGGGAAAGGCGTCGTGAAGGTCGTCAACCTGGACGGCGGCTGGGGGGAGGAGTACCTCCGCATCACCGAAAAGCTGAAGGACGCGGGCGACTTCATCCTTCATTTCGGCCACGTGGACGTCGCGCGGTTCGAGGAGCCCGGCTTCGAGCGCCTGGTCTACCAGACCGTCAAGGCCCACAAGGAAAACGGCGTCAGGGGGCTCAAGTTCTGGAAGGTCATCGGCCTGGTGATGAAGGACAGGACGGGCGGCTACCTGCGCCCGGACGACGCGCGGCTTTCCTGCATCTGGGCGGCGGCCGCGGAATTCGGGCTGCCGGTGCTCTTCCACATCGGGGACTTGAACGCCTTCTTCGAGCCGGCGGACGAGGCCAACGAGTACATCGACACCTTCCTGGAGCACCCGGAGTGGCAGTTCACCAACCAGGGCCAGTTCTCCTTCCCGGAGCTGATGCGCATGCAGGAAAACCTGCTGGAACAAAACCCGCGCACCACCTTCATCATTCCCCATGTGGGCTCCTTCGTGGAAAACCTGGAGCAAGTCGGCCGCTGGCTGGACCGCTTCCCCAACATGTATATCGATATCGCTGACCGCATCAACGAGCTGGGCCGCCAGCCCTACACCGCCCGCCGCTTCTTCACAGCGCACGCGGACCGCATCCTCTTCGGCACGGACATGCTGCCCACGGACATCGGCCGCTACCCCATCTATTACCGCTTCCTGGAAACCTTTGACGAATACTTCCCCTACCGCACGGAAAAGGGCATCAAGCTGGGGGACTGGAACATCTACGGCGTCGGGCTGGACGACGGGACGCTGAAAAAAATCTACCACGACAACGCCGCCCGGCTGCTTCAGCTGAG
>JAAZAQ010000285.1 GCA_012514225.1 Clostridiales bacterium
CGCTTCCCGCTTGACGCGCCGCCATTCCGGTTACAATGATAACGAGGCGTTTTTCCGCCAACGATGATGAGGAGAAGCAGCATGAAAGCATTGACCGATACCTATACTTTGTCCAACGGCGTGCGGATTCCCTGTGTGGGCTTCGGCACCTGGCAGGTGGCGGACGGCCGGGAGGCCGTGGACGCGGTGACCAGCGCGCTGGAAGCCGGCTACCGGCATATCGACACCGCGCAGGGCTACTACAACGAGGAGAGCGTGGGCAAGGCGGTGCGCCAGAGCGGCGTCAACCGCGCGGACATCTTCATCACCTCCAAGCTGGAGAACGGCGTGCGCGGGTACCAGGAGACGCTGGACGCCTTCGACAAAAGCCTGGACCGCCTGGGCACGGACTATATGGACCTCTTCCTGATTCACTGGCCGGTTCCGTCCAAGTTCCGGGAGAACTGGCAGCAGATGAACGCCCAGACCTGGAAGGCGATGGAGGAGCTGTACCAGAACAGGCGCGTGCGCGCCCTGGGCATCAGCAACTTCCGCCGGCACCACATCGACGAATTGCTCAAGACCGCGGCGGTCGGCCCCATGGTCAACCAAATCCGGCTGTGCCCCGGGGACACCCAGGACGACACGGTGAACTACAGCCGGGAGAAGGGCATGTTGCTGGAGGCCTACAGCCCCCTGGGCGTGGGCGATGTGCTGCAGGTGCCGGAAATGAAGGAAATCGCCGAAAAGTACGGCCGCAGCGTGGCCCAGGTGGCCATCCGCTGGAGCTTGCAGCGCGGCTACCTGCCCCTGCCCAAGTCCGTCACCCCGGCGCGCATCCGGGAAAACGCGCGGGTGTTTGATTTCGAGCTCAGCCCGCAGGACGTGGAGCGCATCGCCGGGCTCAAGGGCTGCGCGGGGTTCTCCCACGACCCGGACAAAATCACCTGGTAGCCCGACAATCCGGATGTTTGAGGGGGCTCGTGCCGGCAAGCCCCCGCCCGGGAATTTGCTCCCGGGCTTTTTACTGTATTTGTCGGAAGGTTGCTTTTCATCGAACGCCGACCCGCGCGGCGCGGGCGATTCCTGCGGTGGTTGGCGCCCATGGTTGCGTTCCGGGCGGCCCCCAGCTTTGTTTGCATGAAGCCGGGCTTCCGGCGCGTTACATCCATGCGGAAAGCCTGAGGGCGGACGCGGGCGGCGTGTCGCGGGATTGACATGGTTCGCGCCTTGTGTTGGCTTGATTGAGCCCGATTTCCAGCTTAAACGATGGCGAGGAGAGAAGCTTCGATGTGGATTTGCAGCCGCTGCCAGACGGCCAACAAGGACGGATACACCCAGTGCGTGGAATGCTCCGCGCCGCGCAACGCCCGCCGCTTCGGCGCCGGGACGCCGGTGTCCGCGCCCAGCGTCCAGACCGTGCCGCCGGAGCGGCGCATGCAGCCGCCCGCGGAACGGGAGGCGCCGCCGCCCCCGCGCCGGCAGGCGGCCAGCCCCGACGGCCCGCCGCCGCCCCGCCGCGCGCCCGGTGGTTTCGTGCGCCTTATCGGCGTCGTCCTGGCCGTCCTGCTGCCCCTTTGCGCCGTCCTCTTCTTCATCATCCGGAAGGACGCGTTGCAGCCCTTCGTCAACGGGCTGTTCTTCAAACCCGGGGACGCCGTCCCGCCGGCGTTCGACACCCTGGCCTA
>JAAZAQ010000286.1 GCA_012514225.1 Clostridiales bacterium
CGAACGAATCCATTTCAGCGGACGACACGGACAGGATGATTCCCTTCATCCGGGACGCGGACGTGTTCCTGTGCCAGCTTCAAACAAACCTGGACGCGGTGGAGCGCTGCCTGCGCGCGGCGCGGGATGCCGGCGTCATGACCGTCCTCAATCCCGCGCCCGCCAAGCCCGGCGCGGAACAGTTGTTTCATCTGGCAGACTATATCACCCCGAATGAAACGGAGGCGGAGTCGTTTTCCCGTTGTCCGCAGGGGACGCTCGGCCTGGACGACTGGTGCGGCCAATCGGCGGCGGTACTGCTGCGGCAAGGCGCCCGACGGGTGGTTATCACGCTGGGCAAGCAGGGTTCATATTACAGCGACGGCGCGGAGGCCCTCAGGATGCCGCCCTTCCCGGTCGATGCGGTGGACAGCACGGCGGCGGGCGACGCGTTCAACGCCGCCTTCGCCATCCAGATGGCCCTGGGCGCCGGCATCGGGGAAGCGATGCGGTATGCGAATGCGGCCGGCGCGGTGGCCGCTTCCAGGCACGGCTCCCGGCCGTCGCTGCCAACCAGGGAGGACGTGCTCGCGCTGATGGCGCGGGCGGAGCAGCCGCGTTCTACAGGGGGTACCCGGTAAAACAGTGCCAGGGGGAAACACGATGGAGACGACAATCAACAGGTACCTTGACCACGCGGTGCTGGCGCCCGAACTGAGCCGTAACGACGCGGTTGCCGCCATCCGGGCGGGCATCGCCTACGCGGTCAGGACGGTCTGTGTGCGCCCCTGCGATATCGCGCTCGCGCGGGAGTTGTGCGCCGGGACGCAGACCGCCGTCTGCTGCGTGCTGGATTTCCCGCATGGGACGGGCGGAGCGGAAGCGAAGGAAAGCCTCGCGAAGGCGTTCATCAGCCAGGGCGCGGCGGAAATCGACATGGTCATGAACTATGGCTTTGCCCTCAGCGGCCTGTGGGACAAGGTTGAGGATGAAATCGCCCGCGTGGTGGGGCAAGCCCATGACCGGGGCGTTCTGGTGAAGGTCATTTTTGAGACCAGCGAGTGGCCGCTGGACATCGTTGGGCGGGGGGTCGAGGCCTGCGTTTCCGCCGGGGCGGATTTCGTGAAGACGTCCACAGGCTTCTCAAAGTCCGGCGCGACGGAAGAAGTGGTCCGGGAAATGCTACGGGTGGCCGGGAACCGCATTCTGGTCAAGCCGTCAGGCGGTATCCGGGATTACGCCGCCGCGATGAAGTACGTCGGCATGGGCTGCGCGCGCCTGGGCGTCGGCTTCAAGTCGACGCCGCTGATTTGCTCCGGGCCGTCCGGCGGCGCCGGAACGAAAGGCGCGGACGGGCAGGCGGAAGGGGGCCAGCCTTCGTTGCGCTACTGACAAGCCATAATTCAGGCCGCCGGGGAAAGCCCGGTGCAAGCCGCGTAGGCGAGGTTTGATGAAGTGACGGCTGGGGGAGGGGCGAATGATTCTGGAGACGGCGTACAAGGACCAAAAAGCGGTGGCGGTTGAGAACGACCTCCTTCGCTTTGTGTTCCTGCCGGAAACCGGCGCCTCGCTCGCCTCCGTCTTTTGGAAAAGGGAGAACCGGGAGCTATTGGTCCAGCGGCCCGAACCCCGGTACCGCCGCGTTCCCTTCGGCGGCAGTTATGTGGACGCGGAATGCAGCGGGATGGACGACATGTTTCCGACCATCGACGCCTGCCACTATGAAAACGCCCCCTGGGAGGGTGTGAAACTGA
>JAAZAQ010000287.1 GCA_012514225.1 Clostridiales bacterium
AACCCTCTCCCTGAGCTTTCAGGCGGTGCTGCCGCTGATGCTGATGCTGGCGGCAGGCTTTTTTCTGCGCCGGCGGGGCGTGCTGGGCGCGGGCTTCGCGGAGGCGTCCACGCCGGCGGTATATACGGTGCTGTTCCCTTCCTACCTGTTCCTGCAGATGCTGTCCGTGGACCTGCATGACCCGGTGCGGCCTGTGTTCCTGCTCTACCTCGGCCTGGCGGTGCTGCTCCCGATTCTGCTGCTGATGGCGCTGGTGCCCCGGCGCATCCGCCATCCCGCCCGCTGCGGCGCCTTCATCCAGGGCGCCTTCCGCACCAACCCGGTGCTGATGGGCGCGGCGGTCATGCAAAGCCTGTTTCCCGTCTCGGAACTGTCGACCTTCTTCATGTCCATCCTGGTGACGGTGCCGATGAATACCCTGATGACCGGTCTGGTGTTCGCCCGCCACGCGGGGGACGGCCGCCCGCCGGGCCTGCCGCGGCTGCTGTGCGCCGCCTTCTTCAACCCCTTCATCATCGCGATTGCCCTGGGCATCCTGCTCAACTATTGCCGCGTCGCGCTGCCCGGCGTCCTGATGACCGTGCTGCGCGCCTTTTCCGCCGCCGCCGCGCCTGTTGCCATGCTGTCCCTGGGCTCCCAGACCTCGCTGTCGGGCTTCCGGGAGGACGGCGGGCACCTGGCCGCCTGCGTGGGCATCAAGATGCTGCTGATACCCGTCCTGGGCGTCGCCCCGATGTTCTTCCTGGGCTTCAGCGGCATCGAAATACTGACCGCCTTTTTCACCCTGGGCACGCCGGGCGCTATCACCGGCTACTCCATCTCCCGCCGCATGGGCAGCGACCACCGCTTCACCGGCGAGGTCATCTCCCTCTCCAGCCTGGTCTACTGCGTGACCGCCGCCCTCGCCATCGCGCTGTTCAAGGCGCTGGGGGTGCTGTAATCCCGCGGGAATCGTTGTCAAACCTTGGGCCGGATGCTATACTGGTTCGCGCCGGAGGGGCGGATGCGCCCGCCGGGAGGCCGCCGCGCGCCGGGCGCCCGGGGCCGCGTTTTTTACTGGGGCCGGCCGTGCGGAAGAAAAGCCGCCGCAGGCCCGCCCCTGCCGCCTGACGGCGGGACATGGAAGGGAAATCCCGATGCGAACAGAGGACTTCCTGAAGGAAATCACAAAAATCCGGGGCCTGTCCGGGGACGAGGGCCTGGTGTCCGCCTGGGTGGCGGAGCAGTTCGCCCCGCTGTGCGACGAGGTGACGGTGGACGCGATGAACAATGTCGTCGCGCGCAAGCGGGGGGACGGCCCCCGGGTGATGTTCTCCGCGCACCTGGACGAAATCGGTTTGATGGTCAGCCTCATCGAGGAGGACGGCAGCCTGCGCCTGGGCCAGGTCGGCGGGGTGGACCCGCGCATCCTGCCCGGGCAAAGGGTCACGGTTTACGGCGTCCGGGCGCTGCAAGGGGTCGTGGGCGCGAAGCCGCCCCACCTGCTCACGGCGGAAGACCGGAAAAAGAACTATCAGCGCGAGGAGCTGTACGTGGACGTCGGCTTCCCGCCGGACAAGGTGCGCGGGCTGGTGCGGGTGGGCGACCAGGTGCAGCTGGAACACCGCCACACAGACCTGCTGAACGGCCGCGTCTCCGTCAAGACCTGCGACGACCGCGCCTGCGTGGCCGCGATCTACCACGCGCTGAAGATGCTGCAGGGCCAGCCGCACGAGGCGGACCTCTACTTCGTCGCCTCCTCGCAGGAGGAGGTCGGCGCCCGGGGGGCGGAAACGGGCGCCTTCGCGCTGGAGCCGGACTTCGCCGTGGCGCTGGACGTCTGCCACGCGGAAACCCCCGGCGCGCCCCAGGGCGAAACGCTGAGAATCGAGTCCCCCGCCGTGGGCATGGGGCCCTACCTGCACCCGGTCCTGCGGGACAAGCTGCTGGAGGTTGCGCGGGAGCACAACGTGCAGGTCCAGCACGAGGTGATGCCCCGCTCCACCGGCACGGACGCGGACGTCATCGGCGTTTCCCGCGGGGGCGTGCCCACCGCGCTGCTGGAGCTGCCGCTCAAGTACATGCACACCACGGTGGAGA
>JAAZAQ010000288.1 GCA_012514225.1 Clostridiales bacterium
AGCTTGACCTCGCCCGCGAGGGCGCGGCTGTTCAATTCGGTCACGCACAGCGGGAACTGGGCGTTGTGGACGACGAGGCCGACGGCGCCGGACATTGTCAGCGGCTGGCAAACGCCGGATGCCGCCGCCATCGGCGCAGCCAGGGGGACGCCGGGCAGCACGGTTACCGCGTCCGGCGCGCGGGCGATCAGCAGCCGGACGGTCTCGTCCGCAGACGGGTCGGCGACCGTGTAGCACAGCGGGCCTTCCTCCGCCAGCGCGAGCAGCCGGCCGACAGCGGCCTCCGTGAACGCGTCGAAGTCCGCGCTTTCCCGGTACAGGCTGTCCAGGGAGCCAAAGCGCAGGCCTTCCGCTTTGAGCCAGTCGAGTACCGCGTGGCGGGCGGTGCGCGCCAGCACCCGGGGCGCAGCCTTGAGCGCCCGCATCGCGCCCAGGGTCAGCAAATCCGGAGAGCCGGGCCCCAGCGCAACGACGGTTATCGGGTTCATATAGCCCCCTTCCTGAAGCGCGCGGGCAGGTCGCTGCGCTTGAGCGCCCCGATTTTAAAGGCCGCCGCGAAGTACAAAACCGCCGCCAGCGCCATCACCAGGAGCATGACCGGCCAGCTGCGGCGGAGCGGCCCGGACAGCCACAGCGACAGGGCGAAAACCGGAACGGCCATCACAAGCGTCGCCGCCGCCGGCCGCAGCAGGAAATCCATCCAGTCGATTTTCATCAGTGCGTGGCGGGCGACAAAGTACAGGTTCAAGCCTCCGCTGATGAGGTAGCAGGCCAAGGACGCCCAAGGCGCGCCGAAAATGTTGACGGCGGGAAACTGGACGGCGGAATAGTTGAAGATGATTTTGACGACCACGCCGAGGAACAGCGTATACATGGGGATGCGCTGCCTGTACAGCCCCTGCAGGATGCCGCTGGTCGCTTGCACGAGGGTGAACACCGCGATAGTCATCGCGCTGACGGACAAGAGCTGCCCTCCCAGGCGAAGCATCTCCGGCGAGTAGCGGCGATGGAACAGCAGCGTGAGGATGGGCTCCGCCAGGAGGCTCATGCCCACCGAGGAGGGCAGCCCGATGACCGAAGCCAGCCTGAGACCGGCCGCCGCGTCCCGCCGGATGCCGGAGGCGTCGCCCTGGGCGCGCTTCGCGGAAATGGAAGGCACCAGGTTGCTGGACATCGCCATGGCCAGGGCGGTGGGCACGTTGATGAGGGAGATGACCAGCCCCACGTAGATGCCGTAGCGGGACAACGCCTCCTGCTCGGGCAGGTAGGCTTTCATCATGCGGACGAGCATGAAGCTGTCCACCGTGCTGGCCAGGGGCACGATGCAGGCGCCGATGGTGATGGGCACAGCTGTAAAGAGCAGTTCCCGCGAAATACTCCGGCGGCCTTCCGGCACGCTTTCGTCCCGTGCTTCCAGGCGGCGGATGCCAGGGCGGACGAAGAGATAGTCCGCGTACATGTACAGCAGGGCGGCCGCCTCGGCCAGGGAGGTGCCCAGGAGCGCCCCGGCAACGCCATAGGCATAGCCGCCTTTCAGCGTGAAAGCGTGCGCCAGGGGCAGCGCGACGGCCACCTTGCCCACCTGCTCGATCAACTGGCTGACGGCGGTGGGCCACATGCGCCGCTGACCCTGCATATAGCCGCGAAAGGCGCTCATCACGCAGACCAGCAGCAGGCTGGGCGCGATGGCCATGAATCCCATCTTCGATTCCAGCGTGCCGGTCGCCTGGGCAAAGCTGCCGGAGAACAGCAGCATCAACAAGGTGCTGACAAGGCCCAGGACGCCCAGGAGCGCCAGGGAGATGCGGAAGACCCGGCCGGAATTGCGCACCTGGCCACGGGCCAGGCGGTTGGCGACCATGCGGGAGACCGCCACGGGCAAGCCGGCGGAGGAGATGGTCAGCATGAGGTTGTACGAGGGGAACACCTGATTGTAGACGCCCAGGCCTTCCGGTCCAATCAGGTTGGCCAGGGGAATCAGGTAGAGGACGCCGACCACCTTGCAGATGAGCCCGGCGACGCCCAGGATGGAAATGCCCCCGACGAGGGAGCGCTGCCTTTGTGTCATACGCGCATCTTACATCATGCCCCAGGTCAAGGCAATCGGGGCGGGCGACAAAAAACAGGGGCGACCGCCCCTGTTTTCACCGCCGGGAGCCCGTCAGAACCCGTTTTCCGGCGTTTCCCCGTCTCCCAGGTCCGCGCCCGGGTGCTCCTCCGGTTCAAAAGGCCCCAGGTTTTCGTCTTCGGCGGAGGTTTCCTCCGCGCCTTCCTCCGGCAATTCCGGCTCGGCGCGGGCGACGTCCACGATTTTGCTGCCCTTCGCCACGTTCATCAGCCGCACGCCCTGGGCGGAGCGGCCGGTCTCGCGGATTTTTCCGGCGTCTGTGCGGATGATGATGCCTTCGTCGGTGATGAGCATCACGTCCTCGTCGTCCCGGACCATCAATAGCGCCGCCAGCAGGCCGGTCTTCTTCGTCAGGTTCATGGCCTTGATGCCCTTGCCCCCGCGGTTCGTCGTGCGGTAGAGCGCCGGGTCGCTGCGCTTGCCGTAGCCCAGCTCGGTGACGCAGAGAACCTGCGTGTCCTCCTCGAGCGTCGCCAGGGAGATGACCTCGTCCCCCTTGTCCAGGCGGATGCCGCGCACGCCCATGCTGTTGCGGCTGGTGGCGCGGATTTGCCCGTCCTCAAAGCGGATGGCGCGGCCCAGGCGCGTGCCCAGCATCACCTCGCCGCCCTCCAGCAGCGCGGCGCCGACCAGCGCGTCGTCCTCCCGGAGGCGGATGGCGATGATGCCGGAGCGGCGGATGCTGCGGTATTCCGCGAGCGGCGTTTTCTTCAGCAGCCCGCCGCGCGTCGCCATCAGCAGGAACCGGCCTTCCCGGTCCTCGGCGGGCAGGGGAAGCATGCCGGTCACCTTTTCGTCGGGCATCAGCGGCAGGACGTTGACGATGGCCGTGCCCCGTGCCGACCGGCCGGCCTCCGGGATTTCATAGCACTTCAGGCTGTAGGCGCGCCCGCGGTCGGTGAAGAACAGCAATTCGTCATGGGAATGGACGGTGTACAGCTGCTCAGTGACGTCCTCGTCCTTCAGGCCCTGGGCCGTGACACCCTTGCCGCCGCGATGCTGGGTGCGGTAGGTGGACTGCGCGAGGCGCTTGACGTAGCCCAGGCGGGACAGGGTGACCACCATGTCGTCCCGGGTGATGAGCTCCTCCATGTCGATCTCGCCTTCCACGGCGGAGATTTCCGTGCGGCGGGCGTCCGAGAAACGGTCGCGGATGAGGGCCAGCTCCTCCTTGATGACCCGCATGAGCAGGCCGTGGTCCGAGAGGATGCTGTTGAAATAGGCGATGGCCTTGTTCAGTTCGTCAAACTCGGCCTGCAGCTTGTCGGCCTCCAGGTTGGTCAGCCGGGCCAGGCGCATGTCCAGGATGGCCTGGGCCTGCTTGTCGGAGAAATCGAAGCTTTCCATCAGGCCCTGCTTGGCCTCGGCCGTGTCCTTGGAGGAGCGGATGAGGTGGACGATGGCGTCGATATTGTCCAGCGCCTTGAGCAAACCCTCCAGGATGTGCGCGCGGGCGAGGGACTTGTCCAGATCGTAGCGGGTGCGGCGGGTGACCACGTCCTCCTGGTGGCGGATGTAGTGCCCGATCATCTCCCGGAGGGTGAGCAGCCGCGGCTGGCCGTCCACCAGCGCCAGCATGATGGCGCCGAAGGTTTCCTGCAGCTGGGTGTGCTTGAACAGGTAGTTGAGCACCACGCTGCTTTGCGCCTGCTGCTTCAGGTCGATGACCACGCGCATGCCGTCGCGGTCCGACTCGTCGCGGATGTCGGAGATGCCCTCCAGCCGCTTGGCGTGCACCAGCTCGGCAATTTTGGTGATCAGCCGCGCCTTGTTGACCATGTAGGGCAGTTCGGTGATTAGGATGCGGTTGCGCCCGTTGGGCAGCGTTTCCACCTCGGTCCTGGCGCGCACCACGATGCGGCCGCGGCCGGTGAAATAGGCCTCCCGGATGCCGGAGCGGCCCAGGATGACGGCGCCGGTCGGGAAGTCCGGCCCCTTGACGTGCTCCATCAGGCCGTCCAGGTCCAGGTCCGGGTTGTCGATCATCGCGATGGTGCCCGAAATGACCTCGCCCAGGTTGTGGGGCGGCACGTTGGTCGCCATGCCCACCGCGATGCCCGAGGAGCCGTTGAGCAGCAGGTTGGGGAAGCGGCTGGGCAGCACGGCGGGCTGCATCAGGGACTCGTCGAAGTTCGGGTAGAAATCCACCGTGTCCTTGTCGATTTCCCCGATGAGGTGGGCGGCGATTTTGCTCATACGCGCCTCGGTGTAGCGCATGGCGGCGGCCTGGTCGCCGTCCACGGAGCCGAAGTTGCCCTGGCCGTCCACCAGCAGGTAGCGGATGGAGAAATCCTGCGCGAGGCGCACCATCGCGTCGTAGACGGAGGACTCGCCGTGGGGATGGTACTTGCCCAGCACGTCCCCGACGATGCGGGCGCTTTTGCGGTAGGGCTTGTCGCTGGTCATGCCCAGCTCGTTCATCGCGTAGAGGATGCGCCGGTGGACGGGTTTGAGGCCGTCGCGCACGTCCGGCA
This sequence comes from Clostridiales bacterium, assembly GCA_012514225.1. GTDB lineage: Bacteria > Bacillota > Clostridia > Christensenellales > Aristaeellaceae > UBA6115. The sequence continues at coordinate 4,603 of JAAZAQ010000288.1, forward strand.
GCGCCCGGTTGACAATGACCGCCATGGAATAGGCGATGAAGGACCGTTTGACCTCGTGCTCCAGCTCGGTGGGAATCAGCCTGTCTTTTATCTCGCTCATCTTTCAGCCTGCTCGTTCTTGGTATCGCTTCAGACGTCCAGGTCGGGGACCAGGTCGTAGTTCTGCTCGATGAACTCGCGCCGGGGCTCGACCTGGTCGCCCATCAGAAGGGTGAAGGTCTCGTCCGCCGCGATGGCGTCGGCCACCGTGACCTGCATCATGGTGCGGGTCTCCGGGTTCATGGTGGTGGTCCACAGCTGCTCGGAGGACATCTCCCCCAGCCCCTTGTAGCGCTGGATTTCCGGCTTGGGCTCCCGGCCGATTTCGTTGAGCAGTTCCTCCAGCGCGTCGTCGTTGTAGACGTAGCGCTCCACCTTGTTCTTGGTGACCTTGTACAGCGGGGGCATGGCGATGTAGACGTAGCCCTTTTCAATCAGCGGCCGCATGTAGCGGTAGAAGAAGGTGAGCATCAGCACCCGGATGTGGGCGCCGTCCACGTCCGCGTCCGTCATGCAGACGATGCGGTGGTAGCGCAGCTTGGTCAGGTCGAAGTCCTGCCCGATGCCGCAGCCGAAGGCGGTAATCATGTTCTTGATTTCCTCGTTCATCAGCACGCGGTCCAGGCGGGTCTTCTCCACGTTGAGGATTTTACCGCGCAGCGGCAGGATGGCCTGGTAGTGGCGGTCGCGGCCGGACTTGGCGGAGCCGCCGGCGGAGTTGCCCTCCACCAGGAAGATTTCGCTCTTGGCGGGGTCCTGCTCCGAGCAGTCCGCCAGCTTGCCCGGCAGGGCGGCAGACTCCAGCACGGACTTGCGCCGGGTCAGCTCCCGCGCCTTGCGGGCGGCTTCCCGCGCCCGGGCAGCGCCCAGGCAGCGGTCCAGGATGACGCCGGCCACCGAGGGAGTTTCCTCCAGGAAATCGTTGAGCTGCTCATTCACCAGGCTTTCCACGATACCGCGCACCTCGGAATTGCCAAGCTTGGACTTGGTCTGCCCCTCGAACTGCGGTTCCTTGAGCTTGACGGAAATCACCGCGGCCAGGCTCTCGCGGACGTCCTCGCCCTTGAGGTTGGCGTCGGCGTCCTTTAAAATCTTGAATTTTCGGCCATAATCGTTGATGGAGCGGGTCAGCCCGCCGTAAAAGCCGGTCAGGTGGGTGCCGCCCTCGGGGGTCCGCACGTTGTTGGCGAAGGCGAAGGTGTTCTCCTGGTAGGAATCGTTGTACTGCAGCGCGACTTCCACCGCGACCT
>JAAZAQ010000289.1 GCA_012514225.1 Clostridiales bacterium
CGGCAGCCAGTCGGCGCCGTGGAGCAGCCGGTATTCCCCGCCCGAGCGGGACATGAACCCCCAGTCCACCAGCTCCCGCCGGATGGTGCAGTAATCGTCGAAGGCCTGGGCGATGAGGCCGTTGACCTCCCGTTCCGGGTAGACAGCCTCCGGCTCAAACAGCCCGGCGAACCGGCGCAAAATCAGCAGGCGCTTTTTAAGCCGGGCCGGCAGGGCCTTGAGCCGGCCGTCCGCAAAGAAGGCGGAGAGCACTTTCTCCTCCTCCCGCAAAAGCCGGTAAACCCCTTCCCCGTCCCGGTCGGTATCCCGCGCCAGGTGCTCCGGTTCGCTCATTTTCCGTTTCCTTTCCGATACTTCCTAATCGAACCGGACGACCCAACCCGGGTCCGCCGCGGCCTGCAGGCACATGCGCACCTGCTCCGGGGTGGTCTTGCTGAGGGCCAGCTGCGGCAGCTCGTCCGGACCGAAGAAGCGGCTGTCCAGGGTCTCGGGGTTCTTTTCAAAGCCGCCGCCCAGCAGCTCGCACAGCACGAAGGCCTTGATGATTCCGTAGGGGGAAGGGCCCGGGTTGTGCAGCCGCCGGTCGAGCAGGGCGACCAGGCGCGACGCGCGCACCCGGTATCCGGCTTCCTCCAGCGTCTCCTTGACCGCGTTTTCCCCCACGCTCCGGTCGACATCCACCCAGCCGCCCGGCAGCGCCCAGCGGCCATCGTTTTCCTGCACCAGCAGGATCTTTCCCTCCTTCACCACCGCGGCGCGGCTGTCCAGCTTGGGGGTTTGGTACCCTTTCTCGTTGCAGAACAGGCCGGCAATCCGCGCCGGCCGTTCCCCGGCCAGGCGGGCGGCCATCCAGCCGGCCAGCTCCCGGACACGGGCATAGCGCTCCAGGTCGAAGGCGTTGTTGGCGTAAGCCTCGCCCGCCTGGCCCAAGGCCTGCAGCTCCACCGCCCAATCCAGCCAGTCCCGCTGTCCATCCAAGGCCTCAGCCCTCCTGTTCCCGCGCGTTTACGGTTGCCGGTTCATCATAGCACAGCCGAAGCCGGCGCATCGGAAATGACCGCTGCCGCCCGGAATAAAAACAGGCCGGCGCGACCCGCGGCCCGGCCTGTCCGTACCGGCAAGCGCTCAGGGACGGTTGTTCAGCTTCGCGGCGATGGCGGCGGAGTTTTCCACCAGCTCGCCGAAGCCGTAAATCAGGAACGAGGAAACCCAGGCCGCCAGCGACCCCAGGACGATGGTCAGGATGCCGGACAGCACAAGCCCGCCGCCGCCGTAGATGTTGGAAGCCATGACCATCTGGCCGATGCCCGCGATGACGCTGACGATGATGCCAATCCAGGTGATGACCTTCGCGAGACCCTTGATTTTCGAGCCGATGTTGTTGAACATAGACGCCTCCCAATATATTAATGACGAAAGTATACAAAAATTTGCGCGTGATTCAAGCCCCTGCACCGCTAAAATACAAAAGAATCTTTTACAGTCCGCTGCTGTGGAGAACGTGCGCCGTCCGTACAAACCGGTTCAGACGAGAAATGATGATCCGGCTCCCCGCGCCTATTACAGGCTTTGGCGGGCATGGACGCGCCGGGGGGAGGGGTCGCGCGGATTTTGTCCCACGGGAAACGTTCACGCGCTTGAAGAGATGGACGAAATGGTATATACATGAGGATATCACAGGCGCCCGGCAGGGCGGGAAGGGGAAAGAATGAAAACCAGGTATGTCGTCGGACGCATGAACGTGGACAGGGGGGTCGAATCCGTCCTGGGCCGCCAGATTATCGACTCGCGCGGCTTTCCGACTACGGAAGCCGTCGTTACCCTCAACAACGGGGTGTCCGGCGTAGCCGCCGCGCCCAGCGGCGCGTCGACCGGCCAGTTCGAGGCCCACGAGCTGCGTGACGGCGACAAGGAGCGTTATGCCGGCAAGGGTGTGAGCCAGGCCGTCGGCCACATCAATAAAGAGATTGCCAAACTGGTCGCCGGCCGCGAGTGGAAGAGCCAGGCCGCCCTGGACGAGGCGCTCATCGCGCTGGACGGCACCGCCAACAAGACCAAGCTGGGCGCCAACGCCATCCTGGCCGTCTCCCTGGCCTA
>JAAZAQ010000290.1 GCA_012514225.1 Clostridiales bacterium
GGCCGTCCGGCGCGCCGTTGATGAGGACGCCCTTCTCCGTCAGCCGGGAGACGAAGGCGGCGTCCGAAAAGCCGGGGAGGCTGACGCGGGCGAAGACCATGTTGATTTGCAACGATTCCGGGTCGACGCTGACGCCGGGCAGTTCGGAGAGCGCGCGGGCCAGGGCCTTCGCGTTGGCGTGGTCCTCCGGCAGCCGGGCCGCCATCTCCCGGATGGCCAGCAGCCCGCAGGCGGCCAAAACGCCGGCCTGGCGCAAGTTCCCCCCCAACACCTTGCGGTTGCGCCGCGCCTTTGCGACAAACGCCCTGGTGCCGCAAAGCAGGGAGCCCACCGGCGCGCACAGGCCCTTGGACAGGCAGAACATCACCGAGTCCGCGCCGGCGACCACTTCCGCCGCCGAGACCCCCAATGCCGCCGCCGCGTTGAACAGGCGCGCCCCGTCCAGGTGGACCAGCAGCCCGCGCGCATGGGCCTCCCGGACGGTGTCCCGCGTCTGCCGCAGGGGCGCCACCCGGCCGTCGGACTGGGCGTTTTCCAGGCATACAAGCCGGGTCACGGGGTGCTGCAGGTTGTCCGGCTCCCGGCACAGCCGCACGACGTCACGCGCCGTCACCCCGCCCGTTTCGCCGTCCGCCGTCATCGCCGACACGCCGGACAGGCGGGCGTAGGCGCCGGCCTCGTGCTGGATGACGTGGCTCTGGAGCGCCGAAATGATTTCGTCGCCAGGGCGGGTGTGGGTCATGATGGCCAGCTGGTTGCCCATGGTGCCGGAGCAGACGAACAGCGCGGCCTCCATGCCCGTGACGTCCGCGGCCAGGGCCTCCAGCTCGTTGACGGTCGGGTCGTCGCCGTACGCGTCGTCGCCCACCGGGGCCTTCGCCATCGCCTCCCGCATCGCCGGGGTGGGCCGGGTCACGGTGTCGCTGCGCAGATCAATCATCCGTTTCTCCTTCCGCGGCGCGCCGGGCGCGCCCCGCGTAACAATGTTTCCCGCCGACATTATAGCACCGCGGGGCGGGGCGGAAGCGGAATACGAAACGAGTAAACGCACTGAGGGGATAAGATTGATTGATGGCTCCGCTCAACCGAAAGAACGAGGCGTAGCCGGAGTCTGCGCCGCGTGAAAGGGGCAACGCGGAGACGCAATAGGGCCGTCCAATCGAAGCGTTTATGAATGAGTGCAGTATCAATGACGCATTTACAATTGAGTTTAGTAAAAAACGAAAAAGCGGCCGGTCAGGCCGCCCAGGCTGTCAATAAACCTTGCCGAGGAAGTGGAAAACAAGGAGGAACAGGGGAGCGGCCGCCCACTAATGGAAGCCGTGTCGTCCGGCAATGCCTGACGCGCGGGGCGTTTCCGCAAACGGCGAAAGCATTCCGCACACATCCTCCGAACCGAAAAAGGTCCGCCGGGAACGCCGACCTACTTGACCGCGCCCTCCACCATGCCCTTGATGATGTATTTCTGGGCGAAGAGAAACATCACGATGATGGGCACCATGGCCAGCAGCGCGGTGGTCATCAGCAGGTTCCACTTCTTTACGTAGGCGCCGGCGAAGGTGGTCACCGCCAGGGGGATGGTCTGCACCTCGCTGCCGCCGACGA
>JAAZAQ010000291.1 GCA_012514225.1 Clostridiales bacterium
CGCGGCCTGTTCCGGGGTGTGGTAGCTGCTGTAGGCCTCGATGCCGTCCAGCCCCAGTTTGAGGATGCCCGGCAGCAGGGATTCCCGTCCCCTCAGGCTCATGCCCGGGTGCGCCAGCACCGCGATGCCGCCGCTATGTCGCACAATCCGCAGGACGTCCTCCATCGCCGGGTAGTCCACCGGCGCGTGGCAGGGCTTCCCCTGGGCGTAGAAATCCCAGTAGAAATTGACGTAGGGGTTGTCGCTGCGCGCGCCGCCCGGCCGGTAAGGCATCAGCAGCGGGTGCCCCGCCAGTTCTTCCTTGCCAAGCAGCGCTTCGGCGAACATCTCCCCGGTCCACAGGTCCCGCCAATAGCGCCCCTTTGCCATCTGACGCATTTCCGTCTCGGTCACCGGGAAGCCCAGGGTCCGCGTCTTTTGGAGCATGGCTTCGGACGCGGCCGCGCCCTGCCGGGCGACGTTCTCCTCAATCTCGAGGAACACCGGGCTGTCCGCGTCGATCCGGTATCCCAGCACGTGGAAGACCGCTTCCTCGTACACGCAGTCGATTTCGATGCCCGTCACGTACCGGACGCCCGCCGCCCGCGCGGCCTCTTCGGCTTCCCGGTTGGCGCGGGCGCAGTTGTGGTCGGTCACCGACATCAGGGTGACGCCGCTTTCCGCGCACATCCGGGCCATCTCCGCCGGGGTGAACTCCCCGTCGTCCGAATACAGGCTGTGCAAGTGCAGGTCCGTCATCTCGCCCTCCGTTGTTAACTGTCTTTTTCCAGTATAGCCAGGCGGCTTCCGCCCGGCAAGACGCAAGCGGCGTTGACCCGCGGCCGGGGCGCGGTATAATGGGGGAAAAGCGCAAAGGGAGGACGGCATGCCCGACGCGAAGTCCCTCTATATCCCAGGCGTATCCCCCTTCCCCAATTCCCCGCTCCCCGTCTTGCTGTATCCGGGCGCGCTTCCGGGCGCTCCCGCCCGGTTCGACCGGCTGTTCCGGGAAAACGGCTGGACGGGCGTCTGGGTGAACGGGGTGTACGCCTTTCACCATTTCCACGCGGAGGCGCACGAGGCCCTGGGCTGCGTCAGCGGAAGCGCGGCCATCCAGCTGGGCGGGCCGGACGGCCTGGTGGTGGAGATGAAGGCCGGGGACGCCCTGGTGCTGCCCGCGGGCGTGGGGCACAGGCTGGAGCGCGCCTCCCGGAATTTCTCCATCGCCGGCGCCTACCCGCAGGGCCAGTCGCCGGATCTGCAAAGGGGGGAAGCGGAGGGCTACGAAGCCCTCCGGGCGAAGTGCCTGGCCGTGCCCCAGCCGGCGGCCGACCCGGTGCTTGGCGGGGAAGGCCCCCTGCTTTTCCACTGGAAGGCGCCCGCATCGCGCCGCCCCGCCGGACGAAAAACCCCGGCGTTGTGATACAATACGGGTGAAACGGGTTTGGCCCGGCGCGCAAGGGCCGGGAAATACGAATAAACGCAGAGGTGAACGGCATGAAACAGGCAAAGCGGGAGTACAGTTTCTGGTTTTTCGTCGGCTCCCAGGAGCTCTATGGCGAGGAGAGCCTCAAAAACGTCGCGGACCACGCGAAGGCCATTGTGGCCTCGCTCAACAAGTCGGGCGAGCTGCCCTACCCCCTGGTTCTCAAGCCCACCCTCATCACCGCGCAAAGCATCCACCAGCACTTCAGCGAGGCCGGCGCGGACCCGGACTGCGCCGGCATCATCACCTGGATGCACACCTTCTCCCCGGCCAAGATGTGGATCGCGGGCCTGAAGGCCAACACCAAGCCGCTGATGCACCTGCACACGCAGTTCAACCGCGAAATCCCCTACGACGACATCGACATGGACTTCATGAACGATAACCAGTCCGCCCACGGCGGCCGCGAGTACGCGCACATCGTCACCCGCATGGGCGTGGTGCGCAAGGTGGTCGCCGGCCACTGGGACGACCCCGCGGTCAAGCGGCGCGTCGCCTCCTGGATGCGCACCGCGGTGGGCATCGTGGAAAGCCGCCACCTGCGCGTGATGCGCGTGGCGGACAACATGCGCGACGTCGCCGTCACCGAGGGCGACAAGGTCGAGGCCCAGCTCAAGTTCGGCTGGCAGGTGGACTACTGGCCGGTCAACCAGCTGGCCGAGGCGGTTGGCGCGGTCTCCAAGGCTGACACCGACCGGCTGGTGGAGGAGTACTACGCGCGCTACGACGTCATCCTGGACGGGCGCGACCCCAAAGAGTTCAAAAAGCACGTGGCGGTGCAGGCGCAGATGGAGCTGGGCTTCGAGCGCTTCCTTCAGGAAAAGGGCTACCACGCCATCGTTACCCACTTTGACGACCTGGGCGCGCTCAAGCAGATGCCGGGGCTGGCCATCCAGCGGCTGATGGAAAAGGGCTACGGCTTCGGCGCGGAGGGCGACTGGAAGACGGCGGCCCTGGTGCGCCTGATGAAACTGATGACCCGTGACATCAAAGGCGCCAAGGGCACCTCGATGCTGGAGGACTACACCTACAATCTCGCGCCCGGCAAGGAGGGCATCCTGCAGGCGCACATGCTGGAAATCTGCCCCACCCTGGCCCAGAACAAGCCGGCCATCCGCTGCGAGCACCTGCTCATGGGCGGCAAGGAGGACCCGGCACGCCTGGTGTTCACCTCCAAGACCGGCCCCGGCGTCGCCGTCTCCCTGGTGGATATGGGCACCCGTTTCCGCATGATCATCGCCGAGGTGGACTGCAAGGCCAACGACAAGCCCATGCCCAAGCTGCCCGTCGCCACCGTCTTCTGGACGCCCCGGCCGGACTTCGCCACCGGCGTCGAATCCTGGATTCTGGCCGGCGGCGCCCACCACACGGCGTTCAGCTACGACCTGACCAGCGAGCAGATGGCTGACTGGGCGGAGCACATGGGGGTGGAGGCTCTGGTCATTGGCGAGGGCACCACCATCAAGGGCTTCAAGCAGGAAATGATGCTGGGGCAGGCGTTTTACCGCTGATTGATTCGGGGGAGGATGAAGGCGCATGAAACTGGACGAAAGGGCCTGTGAGGCCATCCAGCGGGGCGAGGCGGTGCTGGGCATCGAGCTGGGCTCCACCCGCATCAAGGCCGTGCTGCTGGACGGGGAGCACCGCCCCGTCGCCGCGGGTGAATACCGCTGGGAAAACAAGCTGGACGGCAAGATCTGGACCTACAGCCTGCAGGAGGCAATGGAAGGCGTCGCCGCCGCGTACCGCGCCATGGCGTCGTCCCTCCATCAGGAGAACGGCGTCGAAATCCGCAACCTGGCCGGCGTCGGCATCAGCGCGATGATGCACGGCTACCTGCCCTTCGACGGCGAAGGGCGCCTGCTGGCGCCTTTCCGCACCTGGCGCAACACCATCACCGGGCAGGCTTCCGAGGAACTCAGCCGCCTGTTCGGTTTCGCGGTGCCCCAGCGCTGGAGCGTCGCCCACCTCTACCAGGCCGTCCTCAACGGAGAGGCGCACGTCAGGGA
>JAAZAQ010000292.1 GCA_012514225.1 Clostridiales bacterium
GAGGAGGCGGCGACGCCGGCCAGGTCCAGCCGCAGCAGCAGCGGCTCGTCCTCGACCCCGGGAATGGACAGGTGAAGGTTGTTGGGCAGGCGGTTCACCGGGTCGCCGTTGAGGGCAACCCCCGGAACCGCATCCTGGATGCCGGCCCAGAGCCTGTCCCGGAGCGCCCCCACCCGCGCCGCGTTTGCCGCCTGGTGTTCCGCCGCTCTCCGGATGGCGGCCCCGAGCCCCGCGATGCCCGCGACGTTCTCCGTGCCCGCGCGGCGGCCGCCTTCTTGCGCCCCGCCGCGCATCATCGCCTCCACGCGCGCGCCCTTGCGGATATACAGGGCGCCCGCGCCTTTGGGCCCGTGGAACTTGTGCGCGGACAGGGAAAGCAGGTCGGCATTCCATGCTTTCACATCGACGGGCACGGCGCCCACCGCCTGCACGGCGTCCGTGTGGAACAGCACCCCGCGTTCCCGGGCGGCCCGGCCGATGTCCCCCACCGGCTGCAGGGTCCCGATTTCATTGTTGGCCGCCATGACGCTGACGAGGATGGTGTCCTCCCGGATGGCCGCGCGGACCTGTTCCGCCTGCACCCGGCCCAAGCCATCCGCCGGGAGCAGGGTGACCTCGAAGCCTTGTTTTTGCAGCCATTCGAGGGTCATCAGGACGGCGGGGTGCTCGACGGCGCTGGAAAGGATGTGCCGGCCCCGGTCCCGGTTGGCGAAGGCGGCGCCAATGAGCGCCCAGTTGTCGCTCTCCGTTCCCCCGCTGGTGAAATAAACCTCCCCGGGCTCGCAGTTGAGGGCCGCCGCCACGCGCTTCCTGGCCGTGCCGACGGCCGCCCGCGCATCCCGCCCCGTCGCGTACTGGGCGGAGGGGTTGCCGAAACGCGCCTCCAGGAAGGGCGCCATTTCGCCGTACGCCTCCGCGCACAGCCGCGTCGTCGCGGCGTTGTCCAGGTAAATCGCGTTCATCACCAAGCGGCTTGCCTCCTATGCCGTCTCCATCAGTTTTGTTTTGATTGTGCTTTTCAATCCAGCCGGGCGTTCCCCGGCTGCCCGAAGCGCGCTTCCGCCTGCCTCAACACCTCCAGATAGGCGTCCGTACCCAGCGCGCCCAGCTGGAGCTCCTCCAGGCACCGGCCGGTCTCCTCCAGCAGCCGGGTGTCCCCGATGCCATAGGCGTCCAGCATCCTGCCGTGCTGGCGGGTTCCCAGGAACTCCCCCGGCCCCCGCAATTCCAGGTCCTTCTGGGCGATGACAAACCCGTCGCTGGTCTGAACCAGCGTTTCCAGACGCTCGTTTTCTTCCCCCAGCAGGAAGCACCAGCTTTCCTTTTCGCCCCGGCCGACCCGGCCGCGCAGCTGGTGCAGCTGGGCCAGGCCGAAGCGGTCCGCGTCCTCGACCACCATCGTCGTGGCGTTGGGGACGTCCATGCCCACCTCGATGACCGTCGTGGAAACGAGCACCATGGCCCGCCCCGAATAAAACGCGTCCAGCGCCTCCTCCCGCTCCGCCGCGGGTTGGGTGCCGTAGGTCAGCGCCAGCCCCACGCCTTTCAGCGGGCCTTCCGCCAGCTGCGCGTACATGGCTTTGGCGCTCTTCGCCTCACCCTCCTCGTCCTCCTCCACCAACGGGCAGACCAGGAAACTCTGCTCCCCCAAAAGCGCCCGCTCCCGCAGGTAACGGTACAGCTCCTCCCGTTTGCTTTCCGGCACAATCCGGGTTTTCACCGCCTTGCGGCCGGGCGGGGACTCGTCCATCACGCTGACCTGCAGGTCGCCGTAGAGCACCAGGGCCAGGGAGCGCGGAATCGGGGTGGCGGACAGCGCCAGGACGTGGGGCGCAAGTTCCCCACGGGCGAGCTCCGCCAGCGTCCGCCGCTGCCGCACGCCGAAGCGGTGCTGTTCGTCGGTAATCGCCAGGCCCAGCTTGCTGAAGCGTACGCTCTTCCCCAAAAGGGCGTGGGTGCCCACGACCAGCTGCCATTCCCCGCTTCGGATGCCTTCCAGGGCTTCCCTGCGCCGCGAGGCCGGCAGCGAACCGGTCAGCAGGCCGACGCTGATTCCCAGGGGCGCCAGCAGCCGCTCTGCGGTCAGCGCGTGCTGGCGCGCCAGCAGCTCCGTGGGCGCCATCAGCGCGCTCTGGTATCCGTTGCCCGCCGCGAACGCGGCCGCGCCCAGGGCGACCGCCGTCTTCCCGCTGCCCACGTCGCCCTGCACCAGGCGCCGCATCGCGAGGCCGGAGGCCATGTCGGCCAGGATGGCGTCGAGCGTCCTTCGCTGGGCGCCGGTGGGAGCAAAAGGAAGGGCTTCCCAGAAGCCGGACGCGCCGTCTCCCTCCCGGTCCATCCGGATGCCGGCCTGCCCCCCCGGCGCGGCCTGGCGGACGGCCGTCTGGAACAGCAGCAGGTTTTCAAAGGCGATGCGCCGCTGGGCCCTGGCCACCTCATCCCGGCCGAGCGGAAAATGGGCCATCCGCAGCGCCTCGTGCCGCCCGGCGAGCCCGAAGCGGTCGCGCAGCGCGGCGGGAAGGGTTTCCATCGCCTCCGGCCGGGTGGCCTCCAGCACCTGTGAAACCAGGGAGGAGAACACCTTGCCGGGCAGCCCGGGCAGGCTCTGGTAGAGGGGCTGGACGCCCTTTTTCTGCAGCAACCTGGGGTTTATCAGGACGAGCCTGCCCCGGTAGGCCTGCGCCTTCCCGTACAGCAGCACCTTTTGCCCGTGCTTCAGGTTCCGCGCCATCCAGGGCTGGTTGAACCAATGGGCGGAAACGGCGCCCGTCCCGTCCTGAAGCGACGCGCGCGCCAGGGAGCGACCGGCGTAATAGCTCAGGCTGGGGCTGCCCTCGACCGTGGCTTCCACGCAGTGCTCACCCGGCTTGAGCGAAGCGATCGGCGTCGGCTCCAGCGCGTAGGCGTAGCTCTTTGGCAGCCGCTCCGGCACCGCCGCGGCGCCGTCGACGCCGGCGTCCCGAAGCGCCTTGATGCGCTTGGGCCCCAGCCCGCGAAGGTCTTCCAGCCTCAACATGCCCGCCTTTCAAAAAGAGCCGCCACGTCCGGCGGCTCTCTGCCCGTTCGGTTTTCCGGGGAACAGCCTACTCGACGGAGAGCAGGTAAAAATACAGTTGCTGCCCGCCGCGGTGAACTTCCACGTCGCAGAAGGGGAAATCCGCGGCAATCCGCTCCCCGAGGGCCTTCGCGTCCTCCGGCTTGACCCCTTCCCCGTAATACACGGTAATCAGCCCGTCGTCGTCGGTGACGATTTCCTTCATCAGGGAAAACGACGCGTCCTCGGCGGAGCCGCCGCTGACGGTGATGCGGCCGTTGTTCAGCCCGATGACGTCCCCGGCCTTGATGCTCATGTCCTCCAGCGCCGTGTCCCGCACGGCGTAGGTCACCATGCCGGTGCGCACCTTCTGCGCGGCCTCGTCCATGCGCTTCTCGTTCTCCTCCGGGGAGACCTCCGGCTGGAAGGCGACGACCGCGGCGATGCCCATCGCGACGTTCTTGGTGGGCAGGACGATGACGCGGTTCTCGCACAGCTCCGCCGCCTGCTGGGCCGCCAGGGTGATGTTGCCGTTGTTGGGCAGGATAAAGACCGTTTTGGCGCGGACGCTGTCCAGGGCCTTCTTCAGGTCCTCGATGCTGGGGTTCATCGTCTGGCCGCCCTCGACGATGCTGTCCACGCCCAGGTCCTTGTAAATCTCGGAAAACCCGCTGCCCTGCGACACCGCGACGATTCCGTAGTCCTTGGCTTCCTGCGTCTTCTGCGCGTCCAGGTCACGGCGCTGCTGGAGCATGTTCTCGATTTTCAGCCCGTTGAGCTCCCCCATCATCAGGGCTTGCTGCAGGGCCTTGCCCGGGTCGTTGGTGTGCAGGTGCACCTTGATGAGCTGGCTGTCGCCGACCACGAGCACGCAGTCGCCGATCCGGCTGAACTTTCGCCGCAGCGCCGCGATGTCCGCGTCGCCGACGCCGGGCTTCATTTCCTGGATGAAAAACTCGGTGCAATAGGCGAAATGGATGTCGCCCAGCAGGTCGTGCTCGTCGACGAACTCCTGCTCCGCCGCGCTGTCGCCGCTCATGTCGACGGACAGGTCGTCCACCTGCTCCCCGTTGACGACGGCGGCGTAGCCTGTATAAATCAGCAGCAGCCCGCGGCCGCCCGCGTCCACCACGCCCGCCTGGGTCAGGGCCGGCAGCATTTCCTGGGTGCGCTTGAGGATGCTCTCCCCGCTTTGAAGGATGACCTTGAACAGCGCCGAAAAACTGTCCGGCTCCATGTCCGCCTGCTTGATCGCGTCGTCCGCGATGACCCGCGCGACGGTCAGGATGGTGCCCTCCTTGGGCTTCATGACAGCCTTGTACGCCGTGTCCGCGCCGGCGCGCAGCGCGGCGGCGAATTCGCCGGGCGTAACGGCCTGTTTGTCCGCCAGCGCCTTGGAAAAGCCGCGGTACAGCTGGGACAGGATGACGCCGGAGTTGCCCCGCGCCCCGCGCAGGGCTCCCTTGGACAGGGCCTCGGCCATTTCGCCGATGCTCCCCGCGTCCCGGCCGTTCATTTCTTTCACGGCGGAAATCATGGTCATGGACATATTGGTTCCCGTGTCGCCGTCCGGCACGGGGAAAACGTTCAGGGCGTTGACCGCCTCGCGGTTCTTTTCCAGAAGCGCCGCGCCCGCGATGACCATTTCGCGCAGGGTGCTGGCGTCGATCTGACGAATATCCGGCATGGCTCTCCCTCCGAAACCGCGGGGCTCAGACGCGGATTCCCTCTACGGTGATGTTCACGTTGCGAACCTTGACGCCGGTCATGCTCTCCAGCTTGTAGCGCACGACTTCCTTGATGGAATTGCACACCGCCGTGACGGAAATGCCGTACTCGACGACGATGTACAGGTCGACGTCAATCATGTCCTCCACCGCGCGCAGCTGCACGCCCTTGCTGAGGTTTTCCCGCCCCAGCCATTCCACCAGGCCGTCCTTGGCGCGCTTGGAAGACATCGCGACGATGCCGTAGCACTCCAGGGTCGCGTATCCGACGACTTTGAGCATCACCTCTTCCGAGATATAGATGGTGCCGATATCGTTTTTAATCTTGAATTCCATCTTGCCCTCCCATCGGACGTTTGTTTGGCGTGACAAGTATACAGGTTTTCAAGGCGGGACGCAACATCCCGCCTTCCAAAGGTACCGGGTGTCAGAACCCGTTTTCCCTGTTCAGCTCGTCGATTTCCGCAGAGCGGACGGGCGGCTTGCAGTAGGGGCAGGGGGTCAGCTTGCGGGTGAGCTCGTCTTCCAGCTGCCCGTAGGCGGTCTCCCCCTTCAAGGGAAGGAATCGGTTCTTGATGCTGCTGCAGTTCTGGTCCAGGTGGTAGTACTTCCCGCCGTCCGGGTTGTAGAACAGCGGCAGCCCGGCGTCCGGGTACTCGTGGTAGCGGCCGTCGTCGTCCCAGACGAGCACCTTGGTGTTGACCTTGATGTTGCTCCACAGCCAGGTCATGTTGATGCCGTCGTCGTTGTTGCGGCGCTGGACGCGGATGCAGCCGTGGCTGGCCTTCTTGCCCAGCTGCGCCTCCTGGGAGGAATAATCCCAGTACCCCGTCGACTGGTTGACGATGTAGGGCACCTCGTGAATCAGCACGCCCGCGTTGATGCGCATGGCCATGCGGCACACCAGGTTGCCGGTGGTGAAGTCGCCCGTCCGGCTGATCATCAGGAACTCCCCGGAGGGCGTCTCGTTCCAGGGCTGCTGCCGGGTGGGGATGCCGGTGGAGATGACCAGCTCGGTAAACAGCTTGCCTTCCTTGAACACGTACATCAGCTGCTTGTGCTTGTCGATCAGGATGCCGTAGTCATCCCGTGGCGTGACGGTCTTCAGCTCGCTGGTGCGGATATAGCCGCGGATGAGCGCGTCCGTGTCCCCGTAGCCCCTGCGCGAGCGGTTGTCCGGGCCGTAGGAGGAGTTGTAGGCTTCCACCAGCGACCAGCCGTCGTCGTACTGCTCCAGCACGTGAACCCCCTGGGACTCGTAGGAGATTTCCCCCAGGATGTTCTCGCGCTTCGCGCTGTCGTCGCGGGCGGCGCGCAGTTTGTAGGTGTCCCGCTGGTCCTTGCCGAACAGCACCGTGATGGGCTGCTGCATGACCTTCCAGATTTTTTCCTCGTCCCACACGCCCACGGGCAGCTTCCAGTAGTTCTGCGCCAGTTCCCCGTCCGGGACTTCCTCGCCGGTGGGCAGGGAAAACTTCCGTGCCGGCTCCGCCTGCGCTGCTGGGGCGGCAGCTTCCGCAGTCCCCGCGTCACCGGCCGCGGGCTTTCCGTCGGCAGTTCCCGGATTTCCCGGGGTTCCGCCACTATGGTCCGGAATTTCACTTGCCGTTGGCGCCAGCACGTCCAGGGTGATGTGCTGCTGGCTGGCGGCGAAGCCCGTCTCGTCCATGAACAGCACGGACAAGGTGTGCGTCCCCGGCGGGGGCGGCTGCCCGCCCGCCAAGCCGTCCCAGTTCACCCGGGTCATGCCCGACTCGACGCCGCCGTGGTAAATCTCGTAGTGCTTGTCCGCCACGTGGAGGACGACCAGCAGGCTTCCCGCCATGTTGACCTCGGCGGTCAGACCCCAGGGCTCGCCCGGGGTCACGGCCGCGTCCTGCACCGTGAGGCGCGTAATCTGCGGGCTGACGTCCCCCACCGTGAGGTCCAGTGTCTGTGTGTCTTCGCCCAGGCGCAGGAAAAGCCGGTATTCCCCCGGCGCGACCGGCCGCATTTCCGCGTCATACCCGTTCCAGAACACGGCGTTCTCCCCGGACAGGACCGGGAGCCGCTCATAGACGGTTGCGACCGTCGTCCCGGATGCGTCCAGCAGCGTCAGGGCGGCTTCGCCGGAGGATACGGAGGTAAAGGCGATGCGCTCAGGCTTGCCCGGGCGGATGAGCGCGGGCGCCTGCAAAATCATGATGCGGGGCGCCTGCGCGCCCGCAAGGGGCAACACGCCGAGCAAAACCGTAACAGCCAGCAAGAGGGCGTATCTGCGTTTCATTCATTCCTCCCATGTGGACCGCTGCCATCTTAACAAATGATTTCCTACCCGGCAAGGCAGAATATAAACACATTGTAAACAAATCCGTTACAGGCTATAATCTTTGCGTAATCAATAGGAAGGACGTCCGC
>JAAZAQ010000293.1 GCA_012514225.1 Clostridiales bacterium
ATGCCGTAGGAGATGGAGTAGCACAGCGCCATGAACACGCCGGCGAAGAAGGCGGGCACGGCCTCGGACAGGTCGGTCCAGTCGATGTCCCTGAAACTGGCGAGCATCATGATGCCCACCATCACCAGCGCCGGCGCGGTGGCCGCGGCGGGGATGGCGGAGACGAAGGAGGCCAGGAAAGCGGAGAGGATGAACAGCAGGGCGACCACCACGCTGGTGAGGCCCGTGCGGCCGCCCGCGCTGATGCCGGCGGCGGACTCGACGTAGGTGGTGGTGTTGCTGGTGCCGAACACCGCGCCCACGGAGGTCGCGATGGCATCGGAGAACAGGGCCTTGTCCATCTTGGAGGAGAAGCCCTGGCTTTCCTCCATGGCCTTTTCGTCCTCCTCCGAGAAGATGCCGCTGCGCCGGCCTGTGCCGATGAAGGTGCCGATGGTATCGAAGGTGTCCGTCAGGGAGAAGGCGAAGATGGTCATCAGCACCAGGGGCAGCCGCGCGGCGTCGGAGAACAGGCTGGGCAGGCCTTCCGCCGTAAAGATGACGCCGAGGGTCTGGGGCAGCTGGGCGGCGGCCTCGGTAAAGCTGACGGTGCTGTGCACCTGAGTGACGCCCATGGGGATGCCGACCAGCGCGGTGGCGACGATGGAAATCAGGATGGCGCCTTTCACCTTGAGCACCGAGAGCACGATGATGAGCACCAGGCCGATGAGGAAGAGCCACAGCACGGGCTGGTTGAGGGTGGGGATGGAGGGCACGCCGGCGGCGAAGTTGATGATGCCCGCGTTGAGCAGCCCGATATAGGCGATGAACACGCCGATGCCGCCGGAAATGGCATGCTGCAGGCTCTTGGGAATCGCGCGGATGATGTGCTTGCGCACCTTGGTGACGGTGATGAGGATGTTGATGAGACCGCAGAGGAAGACCATGGACAGCGCCTGCTGCCAGGTAAAGCCCAGGCCAAAGCAGACGGTGAAGACGAAGAAGGCGTTCAGGCCCATCCCGGGCGCCTGCGCGTAGGGCACGTTGGCAAACAGGCCCATCACCAGGGTGCCGATGACCGCGGCGATGATGGTGGCCAGGAAGACCGCGCCCCAGGGCATGCCGGCCTGGCTCAGGATCGCGGGGTTGACGGCGATGATGTACGCCATCGCGAAGAAGGTGGTCAGCCCGGCGATGACCTCGGTCGAGACCTTTGTCCCATGCTTCCTGAGTTGAAAGAACCCTTCCATCCTTGGCATCCTCCCCGGGCTTTGCCCGACAAAAAATCCGCGCCCATGATAGCACAGGGGAGGTGCCTTGTCACGACATTTTACGAACGATATGTTTGATTTTTATCTTTACGTTCGGTAATTGTGGAAATATTTGATTCCCCTTGTTCAGCGGGCAAAATGCCGGGGTACAATGCTTCCGTGCCGCGGCAGGCGCCGCGGCGGAATCCATGAGGAGGAACAACCCGATGGTATTGAAACGACTGGCAGCCCTGGCGCTTTCGCTGATGCTTTTCACCGCCCCCGCGCTCGCCGTGAGCCTCGACCTGGACGCCTTGCTGGGGCCTGCCGGCGCGGGGTACGGCGGGGAAGCCGCGGAGTTCGCGCTATTGGAGGACGCCTTCTTTGTCTACGAGGATTTCATGGGCACCAGCGGGAAGTACGCGGCGGTGCTTGAGAACAAGTCCGGCAAGGCCGCCATGCTGACCACCGTCACGCTGGAGCTGCTGGACAAGGACGGAGCCGTCGTGCACAGCGCCCCCCTGTACAGCACGGTTCCCTTGTTCGTGGCGCCCGGCGGCATCGCGGTCACGGAGAGCTCCTACCTGACCCTGACGCCCGAGCAGGCGCAGCAGGTCGCTTCCTGGAAGCTGAGTTTCGCAGGTTCCGCCCTGGGCGAAGGGGACGGCAGCCTTTCCCGGGCGCTGCCCGCGAAGGCCGCCTACGCGGAAGAAATGACCACGGACTTTACCCTGGCCGAAAAGCCCCTGGGAACGCTGCTGGTCACCGTTGAAAACGACGCGCAGGAAACCGCCTTTGACGCCCGGGTCATCGTCCTGCTGCGGGACGGGCAAGGCAAGCTGCTGACCTCCGTTTCCAATGCCGCCATCGACGTGGGCATCCCCGCGGGCGGCAGCATCGTGATGAAAAGCAGCGTCCAGACCGGCGTCCTGGAAGCCCTGAACGCAGCGGGGCATTCGGTGGCCGAAGCGGAAGCGCACGCCTTCGTGGACATCGCGCAGTAAGCGGGCCAAGCGGAAACCGCCCCGACTGGCAACGGCTTTCCCGGAAGCGCCTGCGGGCGCTTCCTTTTTGGGTGGAACCGGGCGCCGCTTTTTGCCATGTTTCTCCGTTTTTGCTATACTCTGCGCAGAAAAAACGGAGGTGGCCGGATGGCGGGTGGCGTCGCGGCGCGCGCGGGCCTGAATCAGGAACAATCCGGTCTGCGCCTGCATACCGTGATGTTCGGCTACCTGTACAGCATGCTGGCCTCCACCGTCATCCTGGGCCGCCCGGTGCTGGGCGGGGCGCTGTACATGGTCGGCAGGGTGGCGGCGCTGTTTTCCCGCCTGGCCATGCGGGGCGACTTCCGGCGGCTGCCCGCAAGGATGCGCCGCTCCGGCCTGGCGCTGGGCGCGGTCTCGGCCGCGCTGGCGCTGGGCGTGCTGCTGGTGTATCCACTGGCGGTGGACCTGCCCCGGCTGTGGCTGGTGTTCGCACTGTCGTTCCTGGTGCTGCTGATGTCGGAATCGGCCTGGCGCACGGACGGGGCTTGGCGCAGGCGCGGCCTGGGCCGCGTGCGCCGCGTGGTGCGGGCGGCGGAAGCGATGCTGCTGTTCTGCGGTGCCGCCGCGCTGGTTCTTTTCTTCACCATGCCCTCGCCGGAATCCGCCTGGCACCTGCTGGGCGGCTTCGCGCTGTGCTGCCTGCTGGAGACCCTGGCGCTGGCCGCGCGGGGGGAGGAGGAAGCGCCCGCGCCGGAAGCCGCCCCCTCCGGGGAGCTGC
>JAAZAQ010000294.1 GCA_012514225.1 Clostridiales bacterium
AGACGACCCTTGTCCGCTGCCTGACGGGCCGGGAAACACCGGACGCGGGGACGGTCGCATACAGTCCCAAGGCCGACGTGGGCTACTACGACCAGCGGCAGCTGGACCTGTCCCCGGACAAGGACGTTCTGAACGAGGTTTGGGACGCCTTCCCGCTTATGGGCCAGTCGCAGATCCGCGGTGCCCTCGGGTTGTTCCTGTTTTCTGGCGACGACGTGTTCACCCCTGTCGGTCTGCTCTCCGGCGGGGAAAAAAGCCGGGTCAGCCTGGCGAAGCTGATGCTGCGCCAGGATAACGTCCTGCTGCTGGACGAGCCGACCAACCACCTGGACGCGGACAGCCGGGAAGCGCTGGAGGAAGCCCTGGCGGGCTTTGAGGGAACCATCCTGGCCGTCTCTCACGACCGTTACTTCATCAACCGCTTCGCGAACCGCCTGCTCGTGATGGACGGAAGGGGCATCACGTCCTTCGAGGGCAACTATGACGACTACCAGCGGGAGCTGGCCCGGCTGAGGGACGGGGAGGCGGAGGAAGGGGAGCAGCGGACGCGGACCAGCCTGGCGAGGGAAAGGAAAGCGTCCAGGCTCCTTCTGGAGGAGCAAAAGCGGCTTCAAGCCGCGGCCGCCCTGTCCGAGGAGCGGGTGCACCAGGCCGAGGAAGAGCTGGCCTACGCCATTTCACGCCAGGGAGAGCCCGAGGTGTACGAAAACCCGGCTGAAGCCGCGGCCCAGGCCGCAAGGGTCCGCGAACTCCGCGCCCTCACGGAGCGCAGGTACAAGGCCTGGGAGGAGGCGGACAGGGCGCTTTCCAGCTTTCTCCGGGAGAACAACCTGTCTGCTTCCGAGGATTGACAGGATGTATAAACTTTGCATCGCGGAATTTGATGCTTGACAGCCGGATTGAAGACCGGGTATAGTGTTCGCAAGTCTAAAGGAAGGGAGGGATCGGAATGCTTCGTATGGTGATGCGAATGCCCATGATGTGCGTGATTCCGGTCTCGCGCTTCTTGCATTGCGCTGATTGATGGCATCATCGTCCGTCAAGACCCGCTTGCCTGAGTGCGAAGCGGGTTTTTCATTACAGCGGGTTGGGGGAAAACGTGTCCGAAAGCAAGTTGATTGAAATCATCGGCCTCTCCAAGGTTTTCAGCGATGCCGAGAACAAGGTGGTGGCCTTGAACGGCATCAGCCTGACGGTCTATGAGGGCGAGATTTACGGGATTGTGGGCATGTCCGGCGCGGGCAAGTCCACGCTTATCCGCTGTATCAACCGCCTGGACATCCCCAACGAAGGGCAGGTGCTCTACCGCGGCCGGGACGTGCTGAAGATGAACCGCAGGGAGCTTTTGGGGGTCCGGCGGAAGATGGGGATGATTTTCCAGCAGTTCAACCTCTTCATGCAGCGGACCGTCGCGGAGAACGTGCGCTACCCGCTGGAAATCTCCAAGTCGCCCCGCAAGGACGCCGACCGGCGCGTGCGGGAGCTGCTGGACATTGTCGGCCTGTCGGACAAGGCTACCGCCTACCCCGCGCAGCTTTCCGGCGGCCAACGCCAGCGTGTCGGCATCGCCCGTGCCCTGGCTAGCGAACCGGACGTGCTGCTGTGCGACGAGGCGACCAGCGCGCTGGACCCGATGACGACGCAGGCCATCCTGGCGCTGCTGCAGGACATCAACCGCCGGCTGGGCATCACCATCCTGCTCATCACCCACGAAATGGCGGTCATCCGGCAGATTTGCAGCCGCGTCGCCATCCTCGACGGCGGGGTGGTGGTGGAGGAGGGGGACGTGGACGAGGTGTTCCTTTCCACCCGCTCGGAGGCGGGCAAGCGCCTCTTTGGCGTCCTGCCCGAACGGGCGGCGGAGGACCCGGACGTACCGGCCCTGCGCATCGTCTTCGACGGCTCCTCCGCGGAAAAGCCCATCATCTCGCGGCTCGCGCAGGAAACGGGCGTCCCGGTCAACATCCTCAGCGCCAACATGAACCATCTCAGGGGCAAAATGTACGGGCAGATGATCATTCAAAAGCCCCTGTCGGAAGATGAGAACAAGGCCGTCGTCCGCTTCCTGGAGGAGGCGGGGCTGACGGTCAGGGAGGTGAATAAAACATGAGCTGGGAAAAAATCGTGCCGCTGGTGCTGGAAGGTCTCGGGGAAACGCTGTACATGACCCTCCCCTCCACCCTTCTTTCCTATCTCGTCGGAATGCCTCTGGGTATCCTGCTGGTCGTCACCGCGCCGGACGGCATCCGGCCCCGGCCCGCGTTCAATGCCGCGCTGGGGGTGGCAATCAACTTCCTGCGCTCCATCCCCTTCATCATTCTCCTCGCGATGCTCTTCCCGGTCACGCGGGCCATCATGGGGAGGGCTATCGGGACCCAGGCCATCATCTTTCCGTTGGTCATCAGCGCCTTTCCCTACGTCGCGCGCATGGTGGAGGGTTCCATCCGGGAGGTTGACCGGGGCGTCATCGAAGCCGCCCAGTCCCTGGCCTCCAGCGACCTTCAGATTATCGGCAAGGTCATGATTCCGGAGGCGCTGCCGTCCCTGCTCAACGGGGCCGCCATCGTGATGGTCACCATCCTCGGGTACACGGCGATGGCCAGCGCCGCGGGCGGCGGCGGGCTGGGCGCGATCGCCATCACCAAGGGCCTCAACCTGCGCCGGATGGACGTCATGTACACCGCCGCCATCGCCCTGGTCTTCCTCGTACAGCTCATCACCCTCTTCGGGAACCGTGTCACCAAGAAGCTGGACCACCGCAAGCGCTGAACGCGCAAAATGAAAGGAGTACCCCATGAAAAAGCTGTTCGTTCTGGCCCTCGTACTGGTTCTTTCCCTGGCAAGCCTCACTTCCTTCGCGGAGAACAAGAAGGTCGTCATCGGCGCGACGCCTAGCCCCCACGTCCTGATCCTGGAGCAGGTCGCGGAAGACCTCAAGGCCCTGGGCTTCGACCTGGAAATCGTCACCTTCACCGACTATGTGCTGCCGAACCCCGCCACCGCGGCAGGGGAACTGGACGCCAACTATTTCCAGCACCTGCCCTACCTGAACGCCTACAACGCCAGCGTGCCGGAGGGCGAGCAGCTGGCCGCCGTCATCCCCGTGCACTACGAGCCCTACGGCATCTATGCGGGCACCAAGAGCAAGCTGGAAGACCTTGCCGACGGTGACAGCATCGCGGTGACCAACGACCCCTCCAACGAAACGCGCGCGCTGCTGCTGCTGCAGGACGCCGGCCTGATTACCCTCGTCGACGGCGTCACCACTGACAGTGCGGCCACCGCCCTGGACATCAAGGACAACCCGAAGAACCTGAAAATCGTGGAGCTCAACGCGGAGCTGATTCCTTCCTCCCTGGGCGACGTCGCCTTCGCGGTCATCAACGGCAACTTCGCCATCGGCGCCGGCCTCAGCCCGGCCAAGGACGCCCTGTTCCTGGAGCCCACGGACGGGGAAGCCGGGAAGACCTACACCAACTACGTCGTCGTCAGCCT
>JAAZAQ010000295.1 GCA_012514225.1 Clostridiales bacterium
CCCTGGGCTCAGAAGCGCGCCGAGGCGCGCTCCCGCTCCTCTAGGCGCCCTGGCCCGCCATGGCGGGCCTCGTTGCGCCAGGCAGGGCTGCACCCGGCTCAACCTCCGCACGGCGGGTTCCCTGCTACTCTCTTGTCGGCCTCGGCGGTCAAAAGATGAGCCACCCCGCGTCACTTCAAATGATAATCTAACCCTGGGTGGGTGGTTCGGTCAGATGATAATCTAACCCGCCGATGCCCTCCTCCTTTCACTGGGAGCGGCTGGCCAGGGCGAAGAGTTCGTCCAACTGGGCGCGGATCTCGCGGCGCAAGGCCAACGGGTTGGTGATCTCGTAGATGGCGGCCAGGTCTTCCGCCGCCTGCGGCGAGAGCACCCCGCTGCGCAGCACGCGGCGGTAGGGACTGCCGGCCACGTCCTGGGTGCGCTGCACGCGCCACCCCCCTTCCGGCGTCTGGATGGTGCGCTTGGTCTGTTGCCGCAGTACCGGCTGAAAGAGGTTGTAGTACACCCAGCAGGTGTCGTAGATGCGGTTGAGCAGCGCGCATTGGGCCCGCGTGTCCAG
The DNA here is from genome assembly GCA_012514225.1 of Clostridiales bacterium. Lineage (GTDB taxonomy): Bacteria > Bacillota > Clostridia > Christensenellales > Aristaeellaceae > UBA6115. The sequence goes on from JAAZAQ010000295.1 coordinate 563, forward strand.
GCGGATGTCGCCCAGCATGGCCCGCACCAGGGTGGAGTTCTTCTGCTCGATGAAGCGGTTGTCGTTGTGCTGCCACGGCCGGGAGCGGCTAATGCGCACCCCCTGGACGCGTTCGCCAAAGTATGCCAGCAGCGGCCGGTTGAGGAACTCGCTGCCGTTGTCGGGGTGGATCTCCAGGATGGGCAAGGGGCAGCGCGCCAGGATGCGGTCAAAGCCGCGGATCATCTCCCGGCTCGAGCGGCCAAAGACCGCTACCCGCTCGCTCCAGCCGGTGGCCACATCAATCCACTGCAGGGTGTACACGTAGTCGCCGGACGTCTCGGGGCCACAGTGGTGCACCAGGTCCACCTCGAAGTGCCCCGGCTCCGTCAGGTCCCAGGGCAGCCGCAAGGCGGGGATCTCCTTGGTCAGCCCGGTCGCGGGCCGCCCGCGGCGCTGCGGCAGCCGAGGCTGATCCTGGCGCAGGCGCTTGAGCATGCGGTAGACGGTGGAGACGCTCATGGCCCCCAACTCCTCCAACACCTCCGGGGTGACGTGCAAATCCCCGAAGCGGGCCAGGTGCTCCGCCATCTCCCGCAAGGCGGGCTGGAGCCGTTCAGCACAAATCCAGTCCAGGGCTTCCGCCACCACCGCCACGGCATGCAGCGCCTGACCGCTGTAATGCGGCCCGCGCTGGTGGGTGCGGGGTTTGCGAATGGGGCCGGGCTTGTTCATGAGGTGGGACAGGTACTTGCGGTGCAGCCCCGTCACTGCCTCGGCCTCGTCCAGCAGCTTGGCGCGGGTGGTGCGATCCGCGCCGTCGTAGCGTTGGTGCAGTCGTCGCAGGTACTTGTAGCGTTCGTCCACGGTCATCTCGTCGTCTTTGGGCATGGTCCCTCCGGGTTAGATTATCAAATGAAGGAACCATCCCGCCAGAGTTAGATTATACGTGAAGGAACACG
>JAAZAQ010000296.1 GCA_012514225.1 Clostridiales bacterium
GCCTACCCCGGCGACATCATCGGCCTGTTCGACCCAGGCGTCTACCGGCTGGGGGATACGCTCAGCGAATCAACGGGGCTCCGGTTCTCCAGCATCCCCGTGTTCGCGCCGGAGCATTTCGCCCGCGTGCGGCCGCTGGACAGCATGAAGCGCAAGCAGTTCCTGAAGGGGCTCTCCCAGCTGAGCGAAGAGGGCGCCATCCAGACCTTTACCCGCGAGGAGTCCGGCCCGGAGCACAGCATCATTGGCGTGGTGGGCGTGCTGCAGTTCGACGTGCTGGCCTACCGGCTCAAGAACGAGTACGGCGCGGAGCTGCTGACGGACCCGCTGCCCTGGCGCTTCGTGCGCTGGATCGCGGAGAGCCCCAGGGACGTGCGCGAATTGAACCTGACCTCCACCACCGCCAGGGGGCAGGACGCCCAGGGGCACGACGTGCTGTTTTTCGAGAACGAGTGGAGCGTCCGCCTGGCGGAGGAGCGCAACCCGGGGCTGAGGCTCAGCGAAATCGAGCCGGGCGGCGGCGCGGCGGAGGCGGATTGACGCCCGGAGCGCCGGAAACCAGCCAATGCCAGTCTGGCAACAGGCAGGAGGCCACTGAGGGAGGGCGGGCGGTTCCCATTCTTGACATCCCGGAAGCCGCCCGCCTATAATGTCCCGGCGCGGGGAACCCCGCGCGGGAAAACGACAGGAAACGAACGATGAACGCTCACAGCAGGCCGCATTTTTCCCCGCCGTGCCACATTCGGCGCGGCGAGCCGCCGGACAGCGCGCTGCCCGGCCTTTTCGCTCAACCAGAGTAAACGAGGGACGCAGCCGCGGAAAGTGACGGGCCCGGGGAAGACCCCGGCGGGCGAAAGCCCGCGAGGCCCGTCTTTTTATGCGCGGAAACGAAAGGAAACCCATGATTCGAGAGGATATCCGCAACGTCGCCATCATCGCCCACGTCGACCACGGCAAGACCACGCTGGTGGACCAGATGCTGCGACAGGCCGGGGTGTTCCGGCAGAACCAGCAGGTCAGGGAGCGGGTGATGGACTCCGGCGACCTGGAGCGGGAGCGCGGCATCACCATCCTGGCCAAGAACACCGCCGTGCACTGGGGGCCGGTGAAAATCAACATCGTGGACACCCCCGGCCACGCCGATTTCTCCGGCGAGGTGGAGCGCGTGCTCAAGATGGTGGACGGGGTGCTGCTGCTGACGGACTCCTTCGAGGGCCCGATGCCGCAGACCCGCTTCGTCCTCAAGAAGGCGCTGGACCTGCGGCTGCCGGTACTGATGGTCATCAACAAGGTGGACCGGGCGGACGCCCGCAGCGCCGAGGTGGTGGACGAACTGCTGGACCTGCTCATCGACCTGGACGCGGGGCTGGAGGCGCTGGAGCACCCGGTGCTCTTCGTCTCCGCGCGCAAGGGCACCGCGACGACGGACCTCCAGAAACCGGGCGAGGACCTGCGGCCGCTGTTCGACGCCATCCTCAGGTATATCCCGGGCCCCGAATGCGAGCCGGAGGGGCCTTTCCAGGCCCTGATTTCCACCATCGACTACAACGAGTACGTCGGGCGCATCGGCGTGGGCCGCATCAGCCGGGGCAGCGTGCGCACCCAGGAGCCCCTCCTGCGCGTCAACGCGCTGGACCCCTCGGTCAGGGACGCGTTCAAGGCCACGGAGCTCTCCCTGTTCGACGGGCTGAAGCGGGTGCCCGCGGACATCGCGACCGCCGGGGACATCGTGGCGCTCAGCGGCCTGTCCGACCTGAACATCGGCGACACCGTCTGCGACCCGCTGGCGCCCGAGCCCCTGCCCTTCGTCGCCATCGGCGAGCCGACGGTGGCGATGACCTTCTCGGTCAACGACAGCCCCTTCGCCGGGCGGGAGGGCGCCTACGTGACCAGCCGCCACCTGCGCGCGCGGCTGTACCGGGAGACGCACACCGACGTGTCCCTGCGGGTGTCGGACGGGGAAACCCCCGACCAGTTCATCGTCAGGGGGCGCGGGGAACTGCACCTGTCGGTGCTCATCGAGACCATGCGCCGGCAGGGTTACGAGTTCCAGGTTTCCCGGCCGGAGGTCATCCTGAAGGAGGAGAACGGGCAGGTCCTGGAGCCGATGGAGCGGCTGCGCGCGGACGTGCCCCAGGCGGCAGCCGGCGCGGTCATCGAGAAGCTGGGCCGCCGGCGGGGCCAGCTCAAGTCCATGGCCGGGCAGGACCGGGTGCGGCTGGAGTTTTCCGTGCCGGCGCGCGGGCTGTTCGGGTACCGCAACGAGTTTTTGACCGACACCCGGGGCGAGGGCGTCATGAGCGCGGTGTTCGACGGCTACGAGCCCTGGCGGGGGGACATCCCCCGGCGCGGCGTCGGCGCGCTGGTGTGCTACGAGACCGGCGAAACCACCCAGTACGGATTGTTTGGCGCCCAGGACCGCGGCACGCTGTTTCTGGGCAGCCAGACCCCCGTGTACGCGGGGATGATCTGCGGGCAGTCCAGCAGGCCGGGGGACATCGTGGTCAACGTGTGCCGCAAGAAGCACGTGACCAATACCCGCAACGCTGCCGCGGCGGAGGACAGCCTGCGGCTGGTCAGCGTACGCGCGCTGACGCTGGAGGAGTGCATGGAGTTCATCGACGAGGACGAGCTGCTGGAGGTCACCCCGCA
>JAAZAQ010000297.1 GCA_012514225.1 Clostridiales bacterium
CCCAATAGAATACAGGTGGACAAAAATTCAACCGTCCGGGAGATGGTGTGATGCAGGGTTCGATTTCTTGCCTGTCGGCATTGGACGACCACGTGCTGAAAGTGGAGCTGGCAAACGGCAGCATCGCCTTTGTCAACATGGAAAAGCGGATGAAAGCCATCCGCCTGCGCGAGCTGAACGACGCGAGCCTGTTCCGCTCCGTCCGGCTGGACGGCGATTGCGCGGTGTGGACGTCTCCCAAAGGGGAAATCCGCGTGACCGTCCGCGAACTGCTGGACACCATGCTCTGAAACGGGGCGCGGCGGCGCTGCCGCCGGAAGGCGAAAGGGCTCAAGGCACGACGACCCGGCGCAATCCGGGAGCCCGGAGGGCAAACGAATGGGTGCGATGTGGCTGAGGGAGGCCGGGCCGCCAAAGGCGCGGGAGGAGCTGTCCGCGCTGGCGGGCGCGCTGGCGCGGCTCGAAAGGGATGAGCGGGACGCCGTCATCCTGCGCTGCTGGCAGGGGCTGTCCCCCGGACAGATTGCCCGGACCATGGGGATTTCAACCATCGACGCGCAGGCGCTGCTGCTGCGCTCACTCGGTAAGCTTCAGCGGCTTTTGACCCAAGAACAGGAGGAGGAATCATGATGAAACGCTGTCTGTCCCTGGCGCTGGCCCTTGCGCTGGCGCTGTCAGCCGCGGCCGCGCTGGCCGAGGCCGCCACCGGCCTTGCAAACCCGGTGCACGAGTCGACCGCTGAGGAAGCGGCCAAGGCAACCGGCACCTACGGCGCCGCGCTGCCCGAAGGCGCGCAGGACGCCGCCTATTCCTACATCGACATGGCGGAAGGCGCCAAAATCTTCCAGGTCCGCTTCAACTGGGGCGGCGTGCCCTGCGTCTACCGGGCGCGCTCCGCGCAGGCGCTGGAGGACATTTCCGGGATGTTTTATCCCTGGCAGATTGACAAAATGGAGAAAATCGGCACCTATGACGGCCGGGTGAAGTATGACCAGGGCGGCGCGGGCGTGGTCATGTGGCTGGACGTCCGAAACAGCATCGTCTACAGCGCCGCGATGGAAAAGGACGCCGGCATGGCCAAACTGATGGCGCTCAGCTATGCCAATGCCGAATGGGAGCAGGAAATGCCCGCGGATGGCGAAGTGGCGCCCTTCGATTTCTTCCCCGGTTACGAGCCGGAGCCTGCCGCCGACAATTTCAACGCCATCATGGGCTTTGAGGCGAAGCTGCCCGAAGGCGCGCAGGATGTGAAATACTATGTGATGGGACGCCGGGACGGGCAGGGCAACGAAGTGCCTTTCGGCGCGGTCGCCTACAAGCTGGATGGCAAAGCCTTCCTCTTCTACGCCCAGTTTGGCCCGGAAGCCTTCGACCCGTCCAACCAGTACAGCCCCTGGACGCAGTTCGCGACCGTGCCGCTGAAGCAGTTCCAGGCGGACCTGAAGTACCACGAGGGCGGGCTGGGCGTCATCAACTGGTTTGATTCCGAAAAGGGAATCAATTACGCCGTCGCGATGGAGGAGGGCGCCTCGGAAACCGCCCTGCCGGCAGCGGCCGAACCCTTCCTGTAAGGATTGCCCGCGCACCGGCCCCTGCCGGCAAAGGGCAGGGGCCGGCCGCTTCCCGGTATAGCCCGCCTTAAGGATAAAAAAGCAAAACGCCTGGCCTTCCAGCCGGGACAGCCACCCAGGACGGCCTGGGTGGCTATTGTTGCGCCTATCCCGGCGTTCGATTATAATGCCGTTATCAAGCATCTTCGATGCCCGCCCGCGCGCGTGAACCGGAGCCCAACATATGTCCGAGCCCCTCCAGCGCTTTTCCCAGTTCCGTTATTTCTCGGACCGGCTGAATGAAAAGCTTCAGCAGATTTTTTTCGCGCCGGTCACGGTCGTGGAGGCGCCTGCCGGGTATGGGAAGACGACCGCCCTCCGGCGCTTCGAAAAGATGGCCGGCATCCGGTCGGGCATTTGCTGGCTGACCGCTTTTTCACAGTCCGAGCAAATCTTCTGGGACGGATTGCTCCGCGCGCTGGAAGGTATCGACCGTGATTTGGCCGACGCGCTGCGCGCCGCCGGCCCGCCCAACCGCGCGAACGCCGGGAAGCTGGTCTCCCTGCTGCAAGGCATCCGCTGTGAGCGGGAGACCTTCCTGATTCTGGACAATTTTCAGGCCGCGCCGCGGCAAATCGCCTACCTGCTGACGACCGCCTGGGTGCGCCAGTCCGCCCCGCGCTTCCATGTCGTTTTCGTCACCCAATACTTCCGCATGCCCGAGCGAACAGCAGGCGGGACAGCCGGCCTCCATCGCATCAGCGACGCGGACCTGCGCTTCTCGCCGGAGGACATCTGGGATTTCTTCGAGACCATGGGGCGCAGGCTCCCGGGGCGGGATGAAGCACAGCTGCTCTTCGACCAGACCGAGGGGTGGCCGGCGGCAGTTTTCCTGTACCTGCTGGGCGCCGGAAAAGGGATGACCCTCAGCGCGCAATCGCACATGGACCAGCTGATTGCGCAGGCCTATTACGACCACCTGACCGCCAGGGAGCAGGAGACCCTGATGGTCTTCTCCCTGTTCGACACGCTGGAGAGGAAACTGGTCCGCCATCTGCTGGACACGGACAGCCTGGGCGCCGACGTCCTGAACCTGATCCAGAAAACGCCGCTGATCCGCTATGACGCGTCCAGCGACTCCTATTTCCCGCACGCCATCATGCAGGCTTTCCTGCGGCTTCGGCTCAAGGGAAAGCCCGCGCTGTACGCGCGGCTGTCAAACCGCGCCGCCCAATGGCGCGCGGAAAGGGGGGATATTGCCGGCGCGGTCCGCTGTTTCCTTGACGCCGGGAACGACGAGGGCATCCTCGCCCTGCCCCTGGTCAACCTCCGGTTTACCACAGTCAACGGGGAGCCCTTTGAGCGGGTCATCCGCGAAATCATCGGCCGCTGCGCGCGGGAGACGCTGCTCCTGTATCCGGTCTCCCTGATGAGGATTGCCTACTGCCTGTTCGCAGCCTGTGATTTTGAGGGCTTCGAGCTGGCGATGAACCTGGCGGCGGAAGCCGTCCACCTTCCCGGCAACGAGGAACTGCGCGGCGAATGGATGCTGGTGTCTGCCCTGTCCGCTTTCCCGGATATCCTGCAAATGGGCGAGTGCTGGAAGTCCGCCGCCCTCATGCTCAAGGGTCCGTCCAAGGTGCTGGACCCCGCCGAGCCGTTCATGTTCGGCTGCCTGTCCATGTGGTACCTGTTTTAC
>JAAZAQ010000298.1 GCA_012514225.1 Clostridiales bacterium
AGCTGATGGACCACGCCATCCGGGAGGAAAAAATCGTCCTGCCCCAGCTGGTCCGCCTGTCGGAGGAAACCGGCATCCCCACGGTGGTGACCAACGACTGCCATTACCTCAGGGCGCAGGATGCCAAAGCCCAGGAAGTGCTGATGGCCATCCAGACAGGCAAGACCCTGGAAGACGCCCAGCGCATGCGCATGGAGACCGAGGAGCTTTACGTGAAGGGCGAGACGGAGATGCGCAGGCTCTTCCCCGGGATGGAGGACGCCATCGAGCGCACCCACGATATCGCGATGCGCTGCCGGGTGGACTTCGAGTTTGGCGTCCACCACCTGCCGCACTACATCTCAGATGCTGAAGGGGACAACCCCGCCCTGCTCCGCCGGCTGTGCCGGGAGGGGCTGAAGATGCGCTACCCGGACGAGCCCGGGGAAGCCGTCGAACGGCTGGAATACGAGCTGAGCGTCATCGAGGGGATGGGGTTTGTCGACTACTTCCTCATCGTCTGGGATTTCATACGCTTCGCCCGGGAGAAGGGCATCATGGTGGGCCCGGGCCGCGGCAGCGGGGCGGGTTCCATCGTCGCCTACTGCCTGAACATCACCCAGCTGGACCCGCTGCGCTACCACCTGCTGTTCGAGCGGTTCCTCAACCCCGAGCGCGTGTCGCTGCCGGACCTGGACATCGACCTGTGCTACGAGCGGCGGCAGGAGGTCATCGACTACGTGGCGGACAAGTACGGGCACGACCACGTGGCGCAGATCATCACCTTCGGCACCATGGCGGCCCGCGGCGTCATCCGGGACGTCGGCCGGGTGATGGGCTACACCTACCAGGAAACGGACCAGGTCGCCAAGATGGTGCCGATGGAACTGAACATCACCCTGGAAAAGGCGCTGGAAGCCAACCCGCAGCTGCGGGACGCGCGGGAAGTCAATCCCCGGGTCAAAAGCCTGCTGGACACCGCGGGGCTGCTGGAAGGCATGCCGCGGCACGCGGCGACACACGCGGCGGGCGTGCTCATCACCGAAAAGCCGCTGACGGACTATGTGCCGCTGCAGACCAACGACGCGGTCATCACGACCCAGTACGCCATGGGCAACATCGCGGAGCTGGGCTTGCTGAAAACAGACTTCCTGGGGCTTCGCACCCTGACGGTCATCCGGGACACGCTGGCGATGATGGCCCAGTCGGGCGTCATCATGCGGGATGATGATATACCCATCGACGACCCGGAGGTCTACCGCATGCTGTCCCAGGGGGACACGGACGGCGTGTTCCAGCTGGAGAGCGCGGGCATGCGCAGCTTCATTTCCGAGCTCAAGCCGGAGCGGTTCGAGGACATCATCGCCGCCATCTCCCTGTACCGGCCGGGGCCGATGGCCTCCATCCCCCGCTTTATCCAGGGGCGGCACAGCCCCGAGAGCATCCGCTACCTGACGCCGGAGCTGGAGCCCATCCTGGGGGTCACCTACGGCTGCATCGTGTACCAGGAGCAGGTCATGCAGATTGTGCGCGACCTGGCGGGCTTCACCTACGGGCGCAGCGACGAAATCCGCCGCGCGATGAGCAAGAAGAAAAAGGACGTGATGGCGAGGGAGCGGGAGCGCTTCGTAGAGGGCTCCCAGGCCGAGGGCGTGCCCGGCGCCATCGCCCGGGGCATCCGTCGGGATGCGGCGGAAGCCATCTACGACGAGATGATCACCTTCGCCAGCTACGCCTTCAACAAGTCCCACGCCGCGCCCTACGCGCTGCTGTGCGTGAAGACCGCCTGGCTCAAGGCGCATTACCCGGCGGAGTTCATGGCCGCGCTCGTCAATTCCTACCTGGGCGCAACGGGCAAGGTCGCATCCTACGTCCAGCACTGCCGCCGTCACGGCATCCCGGTACTGCCGCCTTCCATCAACGATTCCGGGGTCAAGTTCCACGTGGAGCGCAGGGACGGCAGGGCGGGCATCCGCTTCGGGCTCAACGCCATCAAGAGCCTGGGCGAAAAGGCGGCGGAGAGCATCGTCAGGGAGCGGGAAGCGCGGGGGCGCTACGCGGACATCTTCGACTTTTGCCGCCGGGCAGACCCGGGCGCCATCAACAAGCGCGCCTGCGAGGCGCTCATCAAGGCCGGCTGCTTTGACGGGCTGGGCGGCAACCGGGTGCAGTGCATGCAGGTGTACGAGCCGGTCCTCGACGCGGACGCGCGCAGCCGCCGCAACAACCATAAAAACCAGCTGTCCCTCTTCGACGCGGCGTTAGAAGGCGTCTTTGGCGGCGCAGACCCCGCTTACCCGGACCTGAAGGAATACCCGCCGCACGCCCTGCTGGCGATGGAAAAGGAAGTGACCGGCATCTACATCTCCGGCCATCCATTGGACGCGTTCGCAGGGGAACTGGAACGGCTGGAGTGGACCAGCGGCGCGCTGGAGGAACTGGCCGAGCGGGAGGACCGGGGGCAGTCCGAGGACGGGCGGTATGTGGAGATGGGCGGACTGGCGGTCGGCGTCAAGCAGAAAGCCACGCGCAACGGCGGTCTGATGGCCTTCGTGACGCTGGAAGACCTGACAGGGCAGGTGGAGTGCCTGTTTTTCCCACGGGTATGGGAACAGTGGTCATCCCTCATCCGGCAGGACGAGCCTTATGTCTTTTCCGGCCGGCTGTCCGTGCCGGAGGAGCGCGCGCCCAGCCTGGTGGTCGAAAACGTGCGCCCGCTCGGCCAGGCGCCCGCGGCTGACCGCGAAGCGCCGAGGGACCCGGCGCTCCTTGCAAAGCAGGCGGCCAGCAAGTTATACTTGCAGATAGCCCGCGGCCAGATGGAGCAATGCGGCGCCGTGCTGCGCCGCTTCCCCGGCGACGTTCCGGTCTTCATCCACTTGAAGGAGGAAGGGCAGACGCTGCTGGCCCCCCGGGACTGGTGGGTCAAGGACGCGCTGGACGCGCGGGCGGACCTGCTGACGGTCCTTCCTAAAGAACAAGTCAAGGTGGTGAACAACAAGGCATGAACAGAATGACCCTCAGCGTGCCGCCCGGAAGCGAATGGGCGCTCGTGGTGCGCACGACACTCGGCGCGGTGGGCGTGACCGCCAACCTGACCATGGACGTCATCGACGACCTCCGCACAGCCGTGGAGGAGGCGTTTGAATTGGTCACCCATCAGGAGCGCTTTGTGGAGCGAGTGGTGCTCAGCTGCAAAATCGAGGACGGCCTGATTAACATCTCCCTGGAGGCCCAGCGCGCCCCGCGGCAGCAGGCCTGCGACATGATGGACCCGGAGGTCGCCCAGCTGGTCATCGGCACCCTGATGACGGACGTGAAGCTGGAAGGGGACCAGTGCGGCGTGTATGCCGTGCGCATGTCCCTGCCCGTGGGTGCCTGACACATGATGAACGCGGACGATATCCACAACGCGGCGATGCGCTACGCCCAGGAGAAAACCAAGGAATCGCTGGACGAGGCGGTCAGCGTCGCGCTGCCGCTGTGCAACGCCATCGCGGCGCGTTTTACCGGACGCGGCATCGAACTGGAGGATTTGCGGCAGGTGGCGGCGATGGCGCTGGTCAACGCGCTCAACGGCTTCGACCCCGGGCGCGGGCTGCGGTTCACCACCTACGTGACCCCGACCATCACCGGCACGGTGCGCAATTATATCCGCGACCGCGCCCAGCTGGTCCGCACACCCCGGGGGCTGCGGGAGCAGGGCATGCAGATGGACAAGGCGCTGGAGCAGATGACCCAGAAACTGCACCGGGACCCCACCGCGCCGGAACTGGCCGAGCAGCTGGGCTGGACCCTTGAGCAGGTTATCAGCGTGCACGCCTCCCGGGAAAAATCCCAGGTTTCCTCGCTGGACGCGCAGGACGATTCGGGGATGATGGTGTTCGACCACCTGGGCAAGCCGGAAAAGGGGTTCGAGGATTTCGAGATGCGCGAGGACCTGCGCAACGCGCTGAAAACCCTGACGCCCGAGGAGCGCACCCTGATCCGGTTGCGGTTCCAGGACCAGCTTTCCCAGCAGGCCGCCGCGAAACGGATGAGCCTGACCCAGATGCAGGTATCCCGCATGGAGCGGCGTGTGCTCCGCGAGCTGAAAAGCGTGATGCAGACCCTGTGAGCGCCCGGCCGCTTGGCGTCTGGCTGGTCGAAAACGGCTACTGCGCCGATGAAAAGGAAGCGGCCGCCCTGGTGATGGCGGGCGAGGCCTTGCTCAACGACCGGCCGGCGAAAGCCGGCGACCGCGTAGGGGCGAAGGACAAGGTGCGCCTGCGGCGGCCGCCCCTCCCCTACGCCGCCAAGGGCGGGCTGAAACTGGAAGGCGCGCTGGCGCGCTTCGGCGTTTCCGTACAGGGCCGGGTCTGCCTGGACGC
>JAAZAQ010000299.1 GCA_012514225.1 Clostridiales bacterium
AATCCCCGGCCGCTTGACATCCCCCCTTCCCCGTGCTATTTTATGGTTTGTTTGGCTAACTAAGTAATTGGGAGGACGGCCATGGACGCGTTCGCGGCGGCGCTCAACGACCTGCTGGTCAACACCTTCCACAGCATTCTGAAGCTGGAGGAGGAGTCCCTAAGCCGCATCGGCGCCTTCCCGCTGAGCATCAGCGAGATGCACCTGCTGGAGGCGGTCGGCCGCGGCAAGGACGCGGGAAAGAGCATCACCGATATCGCCAAGGAGCTGTCCGTCACCCTGCCCTCCGTGACCGCCGCCGTCAATAAGCTGGCCAAAAAAGGATACCTGAACAAGGAAAAGTGCGAAAACGACCGGCGCATGGTGTTCGTCCGCCTGTCGGAGGAAGGCCGCCGCGCGGAGGCCTCGCACCGTTTTTTCCACCGCCACATGGTCAACAGCGCTTCCCTGGACCTCAAGGAAGACGAAAAGGCCGCGCTCATCCGCGGCCTGAACAACCTGCACGCCTTTTTCCGTTCCCAGACGCACGCCTGGGACCAGTTGCTGCCGAAGCTGGAGCCGACCCGGCAGGAGGAACGAAGCACGTGAAAATCACCGGAATCGGGCGCGGGCTGCCCCGGCAGACCGTCATGAACGAACAGCTGGAGCGCATCCTGGATACCAGCGACGAATGGATTCAAAGCCGCACCGGCATCCGGGAGCGCCGGGTGCTGGGAGAGGATACGCTGACGGAGCTGGCCCTGGCGGCCGGGCGCGAGGCGCTGGCGGACGCGGGCGTCTCCGGGGCGGACCTGGACCTCATCCTAGTCGCCACCACGATGGGCGACTATATCTTCCCCGCGCTGTCCTGCCTGATCCAGCAGGACCTGGGCGCCGGCTGCCCCGCGATGGACCTGCACGCGGCCTGCACCGGGTTCCTTTACGCGCTGCAGACGGCGGATGCTTTCCTGCAGGCAGGGAAGGCGCGGCGCGTGCTGGTGGTGGGCGCGGAGTCCATCACCCGCCTGGCCGACTGGGAGGACCGCGCCACCTGTGTGCTCTTCGGGGACGGCGCGGGCGCCGTGGTCGTGGAGCCGGGCGAGGGCCTGCTGTCCATGCGCCTCAACGCGCAGACGGACGCCCGGGTGCTGTACATGCTGGCGGAGCCGGGCAACTGCCCCTTCACCACACATCCGGAGGAAAAGGCCGGGGGGCTGAAGATGCTGGGGCAGGACGTGTTCCGCTTTGCGGTGACCGCCTGCGCCCGGGACCTGGAGGCCGCGGTGTCGGAGGCCGGCGTCCGGATGCAGGACGTCGACTGGTTCCTGCTGCACCAGGCCAACCGCCGCATCCTGGACACGGTGCGCCAGCGGCTGGGCATCGACCCGGTGAAAATGCCAAGCAACATCCACCGTACGGGCAACACCTCGGCGGCCAGCATCCCGCTGCTGCTGTGGGAACTGTACCATTCAGGACGCCTGCAAAAAGGCCAGCTCCTGGCGCTTAGCGCCTTCGGGGCGGGCCTGACCAGCGGCGCCTGCGTGATACGCTGGGACAGGGACGCGCCGGAGCGCCTCGTCCCCGCTGAGGACCTCTTCCCCCAATAAGACCTGGAAAAACCCGAATTACAAGGAGGATACCTACATGGACGTCGCTTCCAAAGTCATCAACGCGCTGGCCGAGCGCCGCGGCACCGATCCCAAGGACATCAACCTGGACACCAAATTCGCCGACCTGTCACTGGATTCCCTGGACGTGGCCGAGCTGGTCATGGACCTGGAGGACAGCTTCAACGTCACCATCGACATCTCCAAGGTCAAGGGCACCGTGGGCGACCTGGTGACGGTCATCCAAGAGGCGCAAAAATGATTGCGACCCGGGTATCTGAGCTCTTCGGGCTGGAGTACCCGATTTTCCAGGGCGGCATGGCCTGGGTGGCCGACGCCCAGCTGGCGGCTGCCGTCTCCAACGCCGGCGGTCTGGGCATCATCTCGGCGATGAGCCTGGACGCCGACTACCTGCGCGGGCAGATTCGCCAGTGCCGGGAGCTGACCGATAAAAAGTTCGGCGTGAACATCATGCTCATGAGCCCGCACGCGGAGGAGTGCAGCAAGGTGGTCGCCAGGGAAAAGGTGCCGGTGGTGACGACCGGCGCCGGGCTGCCCGGCCGCTTCATCCCCATGTGGCTGGAGGCCGGCGTGCAGGTGGTGCCCGTGGTGCCCTCCGTCGCCATCGCCAAGCGCGTGGTGCGCGAGGGGGCCTGCGCCGTCATCGGCGAGGGCTGCGAGGCCGGCGGCCACATCGGCGAGCTGACCACCATCACCCTGGTGCCGCAGCTGGTGGACGCGGTCAGCGTGCCCGTCATCGCCGCCGGCGGCATCGCCGACGGCCGCGGCGTGGCCGCGGCGCTGATGCTGGGCGCCCAGGGCGTGCAGTGCGGCACCCGCTTCCTGGCCGCCGACGAGTGCAGCGTGCCCGACTGTTTCAAGGAAAAGATCCTGTCCGCGCGCGACATCGACACCATGGTCACCGGGCGGCGCCTGGGCCATCCCGTGCGCGCGCTGAAGAACAGCTACATGCAGGAGTTCGCCCGGCGCGAAGCCGACACCAGCATTTCCAACGAGGAGCTGGAGAAGTTCGGCACCGGCGCCCTCTGGCGCGCCGCCAAGCAGGGCGACATGGTCACCGGCTGCATTATGGTGGGCCAGGCGGCCTCCCTGGTGCGCGACCGCCTGCCCGCCCGGGACATCATCGTCCGGATGTTCGACCAGGCGGAGGAACTGCTGGGGAACCCCAAGCGATGGCTCAACTAGCCTTTGTCTTCCCCGGCCAGGGCGCCCAGAAGCCCGGCATGGGCAGGGCGCTTTACGAGGGCTCTCCCGCGGCGAGGGCCCTGATGGACCGCGCGGAGGCGCTGATGCCGGGCATCCTGGCGGC
>JAAZAQ010000005.1 GCA_012514225.1 Clostridiales bacterium
ATCCGGCTGCTCAGCGAGCCGCCGGCGGCGGAGCACCCGGACACGACGCAGGAGGACATGCAGCGGGCCGACAAGCTGATCGAGACGCTGCAAAGCTTTTCCATCCCCGCCCACCTGCACGACATCGTGCACGGGCCGACGGTGACCCGCTTTGCCATCCGGCTGGCCGAGGGCGTCAACGTCAGCAAGCTCCGCAGCGTCATGGACAACCTGACCATCGAGCTGAAGGCCAAGGGGGACATCCGCGCGGAAATCCCCATCCCCGGCACTTCCTTCGTGGGCCTGGAGGTGTCCAACGACCGGACGAGCAAGGTTTACCTGCGCGAGGTGCTGACCTCGCCCCGGATGATGGAATCCCGCTCGCCCACCGCGGTCGCCCTGGGCAAGGACATCACCGGCACGCCCATCGTCTGCGAGCTGATGGACATGCCGCACCTGCTGATCGCCGGCGCCACGGGTAGCGGCAAGTCCGTGTGCATCAACAGCATCATCTGCAGCATCCTCTACCGGGCCTCCCCCCGCAACGTCAAGCTGATTATGGTGGACCCGAAATTCGTCGAGCTGCAGCCCTACAACGACGTGCCGCACCTGATGATGCCCGTCATCACCGACGCCAAGAAGGCGACGGCCGCCCTGGACCGGGTGTGCCAGATGATGGACGAGCGCTACCAGATCCTGATGGAAGCGGGCGTGCGCAACCTGGACGCCTACAACCGCAAGCTGGCTCCGGACGAGGATCCGCTGCCGCGCATCATCGTCATCGTGGACGAGATGGCCGACCTGATGACCGTCGCCGGGAAGCAAATCGAGGAGAGCATCAAGCGTATCACCGCCAAGGCGCGGGCCGCCGGCATCTGCCTCATCCTGGCGACGCAGCGGCCTTCCGTCAACATCATCACCGGCGTCATCAAGGCCAATATCCCCGGACGTATCGCCTTCCGCGTCAGCTCGCCCTTCGACTCCAAGACCATCCTGGACAACCAGGGGGCGGAGAAGCTGCTGGGCTTCGGGGACATGCTGTACCGCTCCACGACCCGGGAGCCCATCCGCGTGCAGGGCTGCTTCGTGGCCGACAAGGACGTGGAGCAGACGGTGGAGTACATCCGCAGCCGCAACAAGGCCGAGTACGACCTGGACCTGATCGAGTATGTGGAGAAGGCGGACCAGCCAGAGAACGGCGGGGGAATGGGCGAGGGAGCGGACGCGGGCGAGGGCGAGTTCGACGAGCTGCTGCCCCAGGCCATCGAGATGGCGGTGGAGTCCGGCCAGATGTCCATCAGCATGCTGCAGCGCGTGCTGCGCGTCGGCTACGCGCGCTCCGGCAGGCTCATCGACGAGATGACGCGCCGGGGCATCATCTCGGGGAACGAGGGCACCAAGCCCCGCAAGACCCTGATGACCCGCGAGCAGTATATGGCCTACCTGGAGCAGGGGGAGTAGCAAGCCCCGAGCATCGAATCTCTTATAACCTGATTGCCAGGCTTCCCCAGACGGCGAGGGCAAAGCCCAGCAGCATCAGCACAATTTCCGGCCAGGCCGGTTTTTTTCTTTCGCCGGCGGCGAGGTAGAGCAGCGCGTAGGGCAGCAGGTCCGCCGCGTAGCGGGCGCCGTACTGGTACCCGCCGAAGGTACGATGCAGCAGCAGGAAAAACAGGTGGGTGAAAAAGAAGGCGAGGACCGCTGCCTGCTTCAGGCTGAAGGCGCGTTTTAAAGCATCCCGCAGCGCCCACAGCGGCAGGAGCAGCAGCAGGGGATTGGCGAGGAAGAGGGAAAACCCGAATTTCTTCAGCCTCAGGGCGCCGCCGGAGGGGTCAAAGGGAAGGGAAAACACGTATTCCCGGATGTTCTTCCCCAGGTGCCTGATGGAAAACTGCGTGCCGCCCTGGAAGGAGAATTCCGGCAGGTGGCTGTGGCCGAACTCGAAAGGGTTGTCGAAGCGGAGCCAGTTGTAGGCCGCGTACGTCAGAGCGACGAAGAGGCCGAGAAGAATGCCCGGCAGCAGGCGGAGCAGGGAGGATTTGAGGGAATGGCCCCGCCCGGCGCGTTCTTTCATATATAGCAGAAACAACAGCGGGCCGTACAGCGCGTTGAAGGGGCGGCAGCCGACGGACAACGCGTAAAACAGGAGCCCCCAGACAGGCCGGTCCGCTTCCATCCGCTCGACGGCGCAGAGGGTCAGCAGGAAGGCAAGGACCTGCGCCTGATACCAGACGGCGCCGGACCAGAGGAGCGGCAGCAGGGAGGAGGAGAGGCTTCCTGCAAAGGCCCAGAAGGCCGCGGACGGAGCGGGAAAGCCTTTGCGCAGCAGGAGCCTGTAGGCGACAAGAAGGGCGAGCAAACCGTACAGAAGGTTCAGCAGGCCGTCCGGGACGTTCGACCCGAACAGGAAGGTCATCAGGAACACCGGGACCGACGGGACGGGGGGGAAGCTGACGAAGTACCGGCCCTGATAGATGGCAAGCTCCAGGTGCGGCACGTCGCCGTCCAGGAAGGCCTGCCCCTTGCGCCAGGCCAGTGCCTGGAGCGTATAGGTGTTGTAGGGGGAAGGCGTCATGGGGGAGGTCTCCAGCATGGAAAGCATGAGAAGGGACAGAAGCAATAAAGCCGCCGCCAGCGCCGCGGCGCCCTTTCGCGCATGGCCCAATCCCCGCATATCGTCCCTTCCCTCCCCCTTTGCTCCATGAAGTATAGCGGCTGATTCCGCGGCTGGCAAACGGAAGCGCTGTTCCGGAAACGTACCTTGAAGGCATAATTGGGACGCGATTCGAATTGACATTTCTCCCCTTCCATGATAGTATCCGCATGTTCTGTATTTCTTTCAAAAAGAGGTCGAGTTTTTTTGTGAGGGTCTATCAGGTCGAGGAATTAGAGGGTTGCCTCAGCACGCCTATGGTCGTATGCCTGGGCGTTTTTGACGGTGTCCACCTGGGGCACCGCAAGCTGATCGAGGAGTCGGAACGCATCGCGGGCGACAAGGGCATGACGGCGCTGGTGCACACCTACGACCCCCTGCCCGCGTGCGTGATTTCCCCCGACAACTGCCCCTGCGAGCTGACGCCGCTGGACATGAAAATCAAGCTGCTGGAAAAGGCGGGCGTGCGCCATGTCGCGGTGAGCCGGTTTACGCAGCAGTTGCGGCTGATGCCAGGGCGGGACTTCTTCGAGCAGGTGCTGCTCGGCAAGCTGAACGCCCGCCACATCGTCGCGGGGTTCAACCATCATTTCGGCTACCGGGGCGACACGGACGTGATGACCCTGGAAGCGATGTGCCGCCACGCGGGCATCGGGCTGAGCGTCATCGCGCCGGTCAAGACCCCGCAGGGACGCCTGGTTTCAAGCACAGCGGTCCGGGCAGCCGTCCTGAAGAACGACCTGAAGGCAGCCGAGGAGATGCTGGGCAGGAAGCCGGAACCGGAGCTGATCGCCTGCGCGCTGCGCAAGGCGCCCATCCAGAATCAATGAGCCGACGCGAATGGAGGATAAAAGCCGCATGAAGAACCGCATTTCCGCCTGGATTGTCCTGGGTGCCATCACCATCGTGGCGGCGCTGAGCCTGGCGGTGACCAACGAGGTGACCAAAGCGCCCATCGCGCAGCAGGCCGCGCTCGCGGAAGGGAGGGCCAAGCTGCTGGTGATGCCGGGCGCCGAAACCTTCGATGAAATCACCCTGGAAGACGGGAAAGTGCTTTTCGAGGCCAAAGCCGCGGACGGCGCTTCGCTGGGATTCGTCGGCAAAACGGAGCGGGGCGGCTACGGCGGGCCCGTCGAGGTCATCGCCGGCGTCAGCCCGGACGGCACCGTCACCGGCGTGAACGTGGGCGGCAGCAGCTTCTCCGAGACGCCCGGTCTGGGCGCCAAAGCCCGGGACGCGGCGTTTACCGACCAGTTCAAGGGCAAGAAATCCCCGCTCCGGCTCGGCGACAGCACACAGGACAACATGGTGGACGCGCTGACCGCGGCCACCATCACCTCCAACGCGGTGGTCGCGGGCGTCAATGAAATCGCCAAGCAGGTGAACGGATACCTGAACCCGGACGCCGGGAACGGCGGGCTTCCGGC
>JAAZAQ010000300.1 GCA_012514225.1 Clostridiales bacterium
TGAGGGCCTTGATGCCCCGCTGCTTGCACTGCAGCGACAGGGTGCCGATGAGGTCGTCCGCCTCGAAGCCCGGCAGGCTCAGCACCTGGATGCCCATGCCCTTCAGGATTTCCCGGACGGTGGCAAATTGGGGGACAAGGTCGTCGGGCATGGGGGCCCGCCCCTCCTTGTATTCGGCGTACTGCTCGTGGCGGAACACCGGCCCGTGCTCGTCGAAGGTGACCACGCAGTATTGCGGGGAAAGGTCCTCGAACACCTTGAACAGCATGCTCAAGAAGCCGTGCACGGCGTTGGTGGGCGCCCCGTCCGCGTCCATGGGCGGCAGGGCGAAAAAGGCCCGGTACATCAGGCTGTGGCCGTCTACCAGAACGCAGGTCTCCTGCACGTCAATCACCTCCCGCCCATTGTATCACAGGCCGCGGGCGCATCAAACAAAGCCGCCGCCGCGCGGCGCGCGGCGGCGGTAAAGGGAACGCGCTTCAGTCAAACAAGGGATAGGCCCGGGTCAGCTTGGCCACCGCCTCCCGGACCCCGGGAATGGCGGCTTCGCGCTTCTGGATGACGCTGTGGATGCACCGCGCGATGACCTTCATGTCCTCTTCCTTCATGCCCCGGGTGGTCACCGCCGGGGTGCCGATGCGGACCCCGCTGGTCTCGCTGGGCTTGCGGCGGTCCCTGGGCACCATGTTCTTGTTGACGGTGATGTTCGCCTCGCCCAGCAGGGTCTCCAGCTCCTGCCCCGTCATGTCCAGGTCCGCCAGGTCCAGCAGCAGCAGGTGGTTGTCCGTCCCGCCGGACACCATGCGGACGCCCAGCTCGTGGAAGGTTTCTTCCAGCGCCTTGGCGTTTTTCACGATCTGCCGGGCGTAGTCCTTGAAGGAGGGCGAAAGCGCCTCCTTGAAGCACACGGCCTTGGCGGCGATGATGTGCATCAGGGGGCCGCCCTGGATACCCGGGAAAATCGCCTTGTCGATCGCGCGCGCCAGTTCCTCCCGGCACAGGATGAGGCCGCCGCGCGGGCCGCGCAGCGTTTTGTGCGTGGTGGAGGTCACCACGTCGGCGTAAGGGACGGGGGAGGGATGGACCCCCGCCGCGACCAGCCCGGCGATGTGCGCCATGTCCACCATCAGCTTGGCGCCCACGGCGTCCGCCGCTTCCCGGAAACGCTTGAAGTCGATGACGCGCGAATAAGCGGAGGCCCCGGCGACAATCAGCTTGGGCTTGTGCTCCCGCGCCTTGCGCATCACGTCGCCGTAGTCAATCAGCTCGGTTTTGGGGTCGAGGTTGTAGGAGACGAAGTTGTACAGCAGCCCGGAGGCGTTCACGGGGCTGCCGTGGGTCAGGTGCCCGCCCTGGTTGAGGCTCATGCCCAGCACCGTATCGCCCGGCTCAAGCAGCGCCAGGTAGACCCCCTGGTTGGCCTGCGAGCCGCTGTGCGGCTGCACGTTGGCATGGTCGGCGCCAAAAAGCGCCTTCGCGCGGTCGCGTGCCAGGTTTTCCGTCACGTCGACGAACTCGCACCCGCCGTAGTACCGCTTGCCCGGATAACCCTCCGCGTACTTGTTGTTCAGCGGGCTGCCCATGGCGGCCAGCGCCGCGGGGCTGACGAAGTTCTCGCTGGCGATGAGCTCCAGGTGGGATTCCTGCCTGGCGCACTCGTCCTCGATGGTTTTCCGGACCTCCGGGTCCTCCCAAAGCGCCTCGGGGATGTTCCACATAAAGGCCTCCTGTACAGGATGTTCTTTCTTTTGCCATTTTACCCGGTATCGCGCAAAATACCGCATGCGGCGCCGGGTGGACCCGCAGCACATCCCAACATGCGTTTACTGCTGCTTCCTTCCGGACCTGACAGGGTTCACGCCATGGCATCGCACGGGGCCCGGCATCGCATACGGCAAGAGATATCTTAGCAAAGCCGCGCCGCCTTTGCAAGGCGCGGGGAGCCTTCCGGCATGTCAAACGGATATGTTAGAATCGTGTAAGAAAGGGTGCGCAATCCTTGCTTGCCCGGGCGGCGCCCGGCAGACTCTCGGTTTGAGGGGGGGGTGAACGCGTTGGCGACCATCTGGACCGTGGAAGACGAGGACACCATCGGCATCCTGATTGAAAGAATCATCCAGTCCATGGGGCACGCCGGCGTCCGCTGCCAGGACGCGGCGGAGCTGGAAAAGCAAATGAAAAAAGGCCTGCCGGACCTGATGCTGCTGGACCTGATGCTGCGCGGGAAGACCGGCTACCAGATCCTGGCGGAGTGGAAGGCGGATATCAGGACCCGGCACATCCCCGTCATCATCCTGTCCGCCCGCTCCACGGAGACGGACAAGGTCAAGGGGCTGGATCTGGGGGCGGAGGATTACGTCACCAAGCCCTTCAGCGTCCGGGAGCTCAAGGCGCGTATCAACACGGCCCTGCGCCGCGTATCCCCCGAGGCGCTCAGGGTCGAGCTGGGCGCCCTGGTGCTGGAGCCGGAAAGGCGCCGCGCGCTGGTGGACGGGAGCGCGGTGGAGCTGACGCAGCAGGAGTTCGAGTTGCTGCATTACCTGGCCCGGCACGCCGGCCGCGCGGTCACACGCGCCCAGCTGCTGCAGGACGTCTGGGGCTACCAGGCGGAGACCGACGCCTCCAGGACGGTCGACTTCCATATCCGTTCCCTGCGCCGGAAACTGTCCGACGACGTGCGGAACCCGCGCTTCATCCAGACGGTCCACGGCAGCGGCTACATGCTTCTGGAAGGCTGAGGCATGCGCAGAAGCCTCCTGCGCGCCTACTGGGTCGGCAATGCGCTCACGCTGTTGCTGGTCGTGGTTTTCGCGGCCGTCATGATTGTCTCCGATATAGAAACCGACCGGGGCAGCCTGAAGGCCGTCCTCAATACGGCATCGGCCTGGACCGCCGAGGCCAGCAGCAACCTGCAGGACCTGGCGGACCGCATCGCCGCGTCCTCCGAGCCGCTCCGGGTCACTTTTTTGCTGCCCAACGGCATCATCCTGGCGGACAGCGGGCAGGGGGAGCAGGACGGGCAGGCCCTGCTGTCCCGGCCGGAGGTGCGCCAGGCGCTTCTGGGGCAGGTGGGGGACGACCTGTCCTTTTCCGAAAGCCTCATTCACCCCTCCCTCAACGCCGCGGTGATGCTCGGCAACCGGCTCATCCTCCACCTGAAGAACCCCATCCGTGAAATCGAGTACCTGGTCACCATTTACCTGCCGCTCATCGCCCTGATGTTCCTGGTGATGGTGGCGGTGTCCCACTGGCTGCTGGATCCGGTTACCCGCAGGATGGTCCGGCAATTGGAGCAGGTGCGCGGCCTGCTGGAGGGCACCCTCCACCGCGGGGAAATCGACGCGGCGGGCTATTATCCGGAGCTGAAGCCGGCGCTGGAGAGCATCACCTACCTCATCGGCCGTATGCAGGACGACCTGGAACAGATTGTCAAAACCCAGGACATGCAGCGGGATTTCGTGGACAACAGCTCCCACGAGCTCAAAAGCCCCCTGACCTCCATCGCCGGGTTCGCGGAGATGATGGAGGAGGAGCCGGACATGCCGGCGGAGCAGCGCGGGGAATACCTGGGCTATATCCTGGCGGAGTGCCGCCGCATGACGGGCATCATCAACGACATCCTGCTGCTGGAAAAGCAGGACAGGGTGGAGGGGCAGACCCATGGGGCCGTCAGCCTGCGCAAGGTGGCCGACCAGGTGGCGGCGGCGCTGCAGCCCCAGGCGGCGCAAAAGGACATCGGCATCCGGGTGTCCGGGCAATGCACCGTGCGCGCGTCGGAGCAGGACATGTGGGAATTGCTGCGCAACCTGATGGGCAACGCCGTTCGCTATGGGCGGCGGGGCGGGTTTGTGCGGGTCGCGCTGGAGGAGGACGTGCTGGTGGTGGAGGACGACGGCATCGGCATCTCGCCGGAGCACCAGCCCCGCATTTTCGAGAAGTTCTACCGTGTGGACAGCGCCCGCACCCGCCAGGACGGCGGCTCGGGGCTGGGGCTGGCCATCGTCGCCGCCATCACCAACCGCTACGGCGCGGCCATTCACGTGGACAGCCAGCCTGGCCGGGGCAGCCGCTTCACCGTCCGCTTTGTGAGGAATTTGTAAGAATGGGGCCTGTTCCTTGTCCGCGCCTGCCCGCCGAACGTATATTCCAAGGGAGGGAAGGAGGTGTGGAATGCGGCGCTATGCCCTGCTAGCGGCCTTGTGCCTGCTGGCCTTGGCCTGCCTGCCCGCGGGGGCGGAAGCGGTCGGCACAGCCTGGCGCACCGCCGCGCTGTACGTTCCCGCCTCCGCCATGCCCGTTGGGATGCGCGAGGAGTCGGACGGCTTCTTCTTTACGTTTGAGGACGAGCTGAAGGGGCATCGCTACGAGGTGCAGATTGGGCAGGGGCAAACCGGTTTCCTTCAGCGGACCCTGCTGGCCTACAACCGGGCCGGCTCGCCGGAGGTCTCCCTGCAGGCGGGGGAAGTGGGCGGGAGAATCCGCGCCCTGCGCCCAGGAACCAGCCTGGAAAGCCTCTTCCTTTCCCGGGAAGGGGAGTCGGCTTCTTATCTGGCCGTCTACGCCCAGCAGGAGCCCGGGTATCTGTACCGGGGCTATTACAGCGCCTCGGACGGTGAAATCCTGTATGAGGTGATGAAGCCCGCCGCGCCTGTGGGGGAAGGCCTGATGACCCTGGAGCAGGCGAAAGCCGCCGCGGTCGCCCAGTTCCCCGGCGGGCGGCTCCTGGACCTGTCCTTCGAGCGCGTTGGGGCTGGAAACCTCTATATCGCCGCTGTCTTCCTGAACGGCCAGGAATACCACCTGACGCTTGACGCCCAGAGCGGCGCTTTGCTCGGCTACTCTTCTGTGGACAGCAGCCTGCTCCCGCAGGATGGGGTCGTTTCCGCTGCCGCCGCCGGCTTGGATGACGAATGGGACGGCTGGGATGAGCTGGACGACTGGGAAGACTGGGACGACATGGGCGAGATGGACGACGGGGACGAACCGGAAGCGCCTGTTTCCGCCAGCCGCACGTCCAGGCCGGCCGCCACCCGGCGCCCCGCGCCCCGGCCAACGGCAGCGCCCCGCCCGGCGACCACCGCCCGCCCGGCAGCCACCGCCACGCCTATCCGGGATGACGATGACGACGACGACGACGATGACGATGTCGATGATGACGATGACGATGTCGATGATGACGACGACGATGTCGATGATGACGATGACGACGATGAGCTTGACGACGATTAAGCCTTGAGGCAAGTCCGCCAGCGCAATGCATGCACGCCCCAGCCCGCCGGACCGGCGGGCTTTTGTAAGGGAATTGTGAGGAAAGGCTTGAAAAGGTTTGAAACCCGGAAGGAGGCGGTTATGCTCCGGTCAGAGCCTGAAACACAGGCAATCAGCAAAGGAGAGAGAACCATGAAAA
>JAAZAQ010000301.1 GCA_012514225.1 Clostridiales bacterium
ATCAGCGTGGACTTCCCGGCGCCGTTCTCGCCCACCAGCGCGTGGACCTCGCCGCGCACGAGGTCGAAGTCCACGCAGTTGAGCGCGCGCACGCCGGGGAAGTACTTGCAGATGTTCTTGACCGAAAGGATGTAGTCCTGGCTCATTTGACTTCTTCCCTCGCCAGTTTCTGGTCGGAAATCAGGCTCTTGGCCACCCGCTCCTTGCGCAGCACGTCCAGCGCGACGGCCAGGATGATGACGACGCCGCGGGAGATGTCCTGCCAGAAGGAGGAGACGTCCATCAGCGTCAGCGCGTTTTGCAGGACGCCCAGGATGACCATGCCGATGGTCGCGCCGACGATGGAGCCGATGCCGCCGGAGAGCGACACGCCGCCCAAGATAATGGAGGCGATGACGATCATCTCCAGCCCCGTGCCCGCGGTCGGCTGGGCCGAGGCCATGCGGGAGGCCAGCAGCACGCCGGCGAACATCGTCAGCACGCTGCCGATGATATACACCGCCATCTTGACCCTCGCGACGGGCAGGCCGGCGAAGCGCGCGGCGTCCTGGTTGCCGCCGATGACGTAGATATACCGGCCAAAGGTCGTGTAGTTGAGCAGGAAATAAATCGCGGCGAAGATGACCACCGCCATCACCACGGCGTTGGGGATCGGGCCGATGAACCCGGTTGCCAGCTGCTGGAAGGCGTCCACCGAGGACTGGATGGACACCGCCTGGGTGTAGACCATGGACGCGCCGCGCCAGATGGCCATCGTGCCCAGGGTGGCGATGAGCGAGTTGATTTTCAGCTTGGTGACAATCAGGCCGTTGATGGCGCCCACCACCACGCCGGCCAGCAGCGCGGCCAGGATGGCGAGCAGGACGCTCTTGGTGCTATTGAGTACCAGCACGGACACGATGCCCGCGACAGCCTGCTGCGAGCCGACCGACAGGTCGATTTCACCCGCCAGGATGATCAGCGTCAGCCCGAAGCCGCAGATGGCGGAAAGGGATATCTGGCGCAGGGTATTCATGATGTTGCGCTGGGATAAAAAGACCGGCTTGAGCAGGTAGGTGACCACGCTGAGCACAATCAGGGCAACCAGCAGCACGGAAATCTCAGACTGGCCGAACTTCCTGAGCAGGGACTGCCGGTTGCTTGTTTTCACTGTCATGGCGGACGCTCCTTAAAGGGGGCAAGCCGACAGTACCCGACCATCGGCTTGCCCGACGCGTTTATTCCTTATTTGTCCATCAGCGCCCGGATGGCGTCGAAGTTGGTGGCGTACTCGTCGCCGTTCTTTGTGTAGAACTCGGCGAAGTTGTCGTTGGTGATAACGACGGTGCCGCTCTCATAGTTGGCGGGCAGCGTCTCGCCGTTGGCGACCTTGTAGGCCGCGTCGATGATGCTCACGCCCATGTAGTCCGGGAACATGGCGACAGCGGCCTTGTAGGCGGTGTTGCCCAGCAGCAGCTCGCGCCCCACGACGCCCTCAAAGCCGAAGCCGATGGCGGTCAGCTTGGACTCGTCCAGGCCGCCTTCCTTGTACGCGGCCATACCGCCGGAGGTGGAGTTGTCGTTGATGCCGAAAATCACGTTGACTTCGGGGTTGGCGGTCAGCGCGTCCTGGGCGACCTTCAGGCTGGTCTCCTTGGAGCCCGCGCCGTCCACTTCCTGCATGACTTCATACTTCAGGCCCACTTCGTCCATCGCGGCCTTGAAGCCTTCAACGCGCAGGCGGCAGTCCTCAAACGCCGGCAGGCCGACGATGAGAATCTTCGGGTCGATGTTGTGCAGCTTGGCATACTCCGCGAACCAGTAGCCGGCGCGCTTGCCGCCGGTCAGGTTGTCGATGCCGACGTAGGTCTCGGCCCCGGGGATGACGTTGGACTCAGACACCACCGGGATGCCGGCCTCTTTGGCCTCGGCCATCACGTTGGCCAGCGCCTTCACGTCGATGGGGGTGATAATCAGCACGTCCACACCGTCGGTAATCATGTTTTCCGCCTGGGAAATCTGCTTGGCCACGTCCATCGCGGCGTCGGAAATCTTCAATTCGATGCCCAGCTCGTCCGCGCGGGCTTTCGCGCCTTTGGCGATGTTCTGGTACCACTCATGGGACATATCGTTGACCAGGTAGCCGAACTTGAGTTTCTTGCCCTCCGCGCTCGCGCCGAAAACGAAGGCGCACAGCAACAGGGCGGCGATGACCAGGGCGAGTTTCCTTTTCATTCCGTGGGTTCCCCTTTCAATATTTAACCGGTTTCCCGGCTATTGACGGCTAAGTCCCTTCGGGGCGGCAGTAAAACTGAACCGACTGTCCAAACTTGGTCAAACGACGGCGTCTTGTCTTATTAATTATACCTTAATAACTAAGCTCGCGCAAGATGCATCCAGCCTTGGAACGTAAAATCCCGTTCAGCCGGGCAGAGCTCACGAAGTCGCCGAAACACGGCGCCCGTGGCTCATTGCGCGGCGTATCTGGCCAGCGCTTCCTTGATCTCAGTCACAAAATGGTCCGTGATGGCGTCAATCGCCTGTTCGCCCAGCGCGGGGTTCGCGCCCCATACGTCGTTGGACCATTCCCACTTCGCCGGCTCCCTGTAATAGTCCAGCGGGGCGTCGTGATAGACTTTTTGCGGGTGGGGCGGGTCTCTCAGCAAGTCCATCCGCGTCAGTTCCGGATACATCCGCATGAACATGGAGGTTTCCCAGATGCCGGCGTGGTCCGCCGGCGTTTCGCCGTCGACGGTCACGCCGTCGCTTTCCTTATGGGCGATGACGGTGA
>JAAZAQ010000302.1 GCA_012514225.1 Clostridiales bacterium
CGGGAACAAATAGTACGGCTCACCCCTATCCTGGTTGGTGATAAAAAACTGGGGAATGATCATCTTCAGGTTTCGGCTGGTCGCATAATTGCCAAGGGCGATGTCATAATCCCAGGCGGGGCCGCAATACGCCAGGGCGCTCTGCCCGTCGGCAGGCTTGTAGAAAAACAGGCTGCTGCGGTTGCCGTCATAGTTCTTGGAGATTTCCTCGATCAGGTATTTCTTCGCGAGTGATTCCAGGTCGACGAACTCGCTGTAGTGCTTCCTGGAGAGCGGGTCGATTCCGTCCTCCGCGAAGACGGCGTTTTCAAACCCCTGCATGAAGGTATAAATATACTCCACTTGCCCGCGGCTGGCGTACCTGGGTTCCTTGATGAGGACCGGCTGTCCCCTGGAGGTGACGAAGCCGCTGGGCTCCAGCAGGTACCGGTCGTAGTATTCCAGCTCCAGCAGGTATCCGCCGCTGATGTCCCCAGGCGCGCCGGGGATGCGCCGCCCCTTGACCGACCCCTTGCCGAACTCGCTGTTGAAGGGCGGGTATTCTGAAAGCGGGAGCTGATTCGCCTTCTCGGTCGCCTTTTCCAGGTCCCGAATGTCCACGCGGCTGTCGCCGATTTCCACCTTTTCGCACAGCAGGTAAGCCCCCCGGTATTCCTGGTTGACGTAAAGGTCCACAGCCCGTGACTTGGACGAGTACGGCAGACCCGCCGCACCCGCGAGGTCCAGCACGACCCGGTTGCGCAGCAGCGAATTATCGTAGTGGTTGGCGAGCAGAATCCAGGTTTTGCTCCGCCCCAGCCCAAAGAGATCCCGGGCTTCCTCCAGTTTGAACTGATAGGGTTTCTTGGCCAGGCTGAAGGTCCAGTTGCCCCTGCCCTTGACCTGGCTGAGGCCTCCGTCGTAGGGTACGCCACCCTCGGCTTCCAGAATCAGCAGATGCCCGGGTTCCTCCCGGTCTTTGTTGTGGTGGATGATGTCCAGCGTTCCGGAGCGCGTGCTGACGAAGAGGGCGGGCACTTTTTCGGATTTCATGACCTGCAGCATATACTTACCCCCGTCCGTGGCCATGCGCGTCCCGGCGAAAGACGCCAGCGGATTGAAAGGCGCCCCGGATTCCACGGCGGTACCGTCCAGCGTCAGCTTTTTCGCCCCGGTGAAAAACAGCCTCAATCCATCCGTGTTTGCGCCGGCGGGCAGGAAGAGGAAGTATTCGCGCCTTCGCTCGCTGAGCCAGGCCTTGACCGCTACGGGCTCCCGCGGCGCTCCGGTTTCGGAAGGCGCTCCGATGGGCGGAAACGTCACCCACAGCGAAAACCCCTGCTCCGCCCCGGACACGAAGCGGGGGAGCAGCAACGCCAGCGCGAGCAGCGCCGTCGTGAGCGTCCGGATCGGGGATGAAAACCGCACACAGCCTCCTGTCGGCGCAATGACGGGATCGGAAAGCCGATTTCTGCCCGAATTATAGTACACACTGCATGAACGGACAATCTCAGGCGGCCTCGGCGCCCCCTTTTCGCGAACATGCTTTGGGTATTTCTCCGCGCATTCGCATTCCTTTTCGAGAACGCGCCGCATGCGCCGGACCTGGACCTCCGGAGAACCCTTGGAAAAATGTTGACAATTCCTAAGGATGTCTTGTAATATATATGGGTTGCCTCTTGTATGGCAACCTGTCCGCCCCGGCGGCTTGTTTCAGGCGTCCGGCGGCAGCAAGGAAGACTATATATTCCCGGGGGTTGCGGGAATGTTATAGGAGGAGACCCCTCATCCGGGCTC
>JAAZAQ010000303.1 GCA_012514225.1 Clostridiales bacterium
GCCCTCAACGTGGCCATCAACCTGGCCAACCTGGGCGCGCGCGTCTGCATGTCCGGCGCCGTGGGGGACGATTTCGCCTCCGGCGGCCTGCTGGGACGGCTGAAGAAGTACGGGGTATCCGCCGATTACGTGCAGAAACTGGAAGGGGAAGCCACCGCCACCAGCATCGTGCTGTGCACGCCCGGGGGCGACCGGCACTTCGTCTACCAGGGCGGCGCGAACGACCGCTACGACGCCTCCGTCCTGACCGGCGCGGCGCTGGCCCGGGCGGGCATTCTCTTCGTGGGCAGCTTCCTGGGCCTTCCGGCGCTGGACGGTAAGCCTCTGGTATGGCTAATGCGCCGCGCGCGGGAACTGGGGCTCACCACAGCGATGGACGCCTGCGGCGGCAGCCGGACGGAGGACAAGCCCGCGCTGTTGCTGGACATCCTCCCCCACCTGAGCGTGTTCTTCCCCAGCGAGGAGGAGGCGGCGTTTCTAAGCGGCGGAATGGAGCCGCGGGACGCGGCGCGGTATTTCGTGAAGCGGGGCGCGCGCCTGGCGGGCGTCAAACTGGGGGAAAAGGGCTGTTTCCTGACGGACGGAAAATGGGAGGAAGCCGTGCCGGCGCTCCCCTGCGCGGAGCCCCTGGACACCACCGGCGCGGGCGACGCCTTCATGGCGGGCTTCCTGCGCGGGATGACCCTGAACGAGCCGCCTTCCCGCTGCGCGCGCATGGGCGTCGCGATGGGAAGCCGCTGCATCCGTTCCCTGGGCGCGACAACCCACGAAAGCCGGCTGGAAGCCATCCTCCCGCTGGCGGACAGCGTCCCCTGACGAACCGGCAAGCATAATGCGCAGACTATGCCGCCCCCAAACGCGGTTGATTCCGTCGTTTGAAGGGTTCATAATGGCAAACGTGCGAAAATCAGCCCCGCGGAGGCAGGGGTTTTCCGGCGGGGAGCCGGAAGAAGGGATACGGGATGCTGGTCAACATGAAGGAAATCCTGCAGGATGCGCGGCGGCGCCGCTACGGCGTGGGCATGTTCAACACCTTCACCGTGGAGATGGCGCTGGGCGTGATGGACGCGGCGGAGGAGCTCCGCGCGCCGGTCATCATCGGGACGGCGGAGTCACTTCTGAGCTGCTGCGATATGGAGCTGTTCCTGAGCATGGGCAAGCTGCTGGCCGCCCGCGCGAGCGTGCCCGTCGGGCTGCACCTGGACCACGGCTTCACCGAGCCGGTCATCCGGCGCGCCATCGAAAGCGGCTTCACCTCCGTCATGTACGACCGCAGCGAGGCGGCCTACGAAGACAACGTGAAAAGCCTGCGGGAGCTGGCGGATTTCGCCCACCGCCACGGCGTGTCCGTGGAGGCGGAACTGGGGCACGTCGTGTTTGACGACCCCGCCGACATCGGCTACGTCTACACCCGGCCGGAGGACGTGGAGGACTTCGTCAGCCGCACCGGGGTGGACGCGCTGGCGATTTCCATCGGCACCGCCCACGGCGTGTACAAGACGCCGCCGGTCCTGGACCTGGAGCGCCTGCGCGAAGTGCGCAAGGTCACCGACGTGGGACTGGTGCTGCACGGCGGCTCCGGCCTGTCCGACGACGACTTCCGCAACGTCGTGCGCGACGGCATCCAGAAGATCAACATCTACACCGACGTGAGCAACGCCGCCAGCCAGGCCGCACACGACTGGGTCGCCCAGCACAACCGCAGCATCGAGCAGGTGTCCCCCCGGATGCGCAAGGCCTCCTGCGAGGCCGCCCTCCGGAAACTGCGCCTGTTCTCCTGCGAGGGGAAGGCATAGGAACCCCGGGCGCCGCGGCAATCCAGGCGGGAAAGCCCGTCCACGGAAAACCGTACTTCATATGAAAAGCGCCCCTCAGGAGAAACGCACCCCCAAAGCCGGTTAAAAACCAACAGAGGGGGCGCACTTCATTCCGGCGGGCGCCTTCCGGTTTATCGCCGCAGGGCGCGCGGAGCGGCCGCCCCTCAGGGCTTCTTTTCGTTGAGGCGCTCCCCGACCGCGCCGCCGGGGTGGATGACCGCGAACTGCTCGTTGACAAAGCCGGTCTCGTATATCAGCGCGGTCTGCAGGGTGTGGAAAATGGCGCACAGGGCGGTGGTCGACGTGGTGCCCTGGGAATTGTAGGGGTCCGTCTCGCGGGTGACGAATTGCTTGAGCACGATGTCCGACTGCCGGGCCAGCGCGGATTCCAGGTTTTCCGTGACCAGGATGCTGGTGACGCCCTTGGTCTTGCAGATGTCCAGGATGGGGAACAGCTCGGCGGTCTTCCCGCCGC
>JAAZAQ010000304.1 GCA_012514225.1 Clostridiales bacterium
ATGAGGGAGCAGAAGTCCGGCGCGATCGTCAACATCTCCGCGGGCGCGGCGAAAACCGGCGGGATGAACCCCTGTCCGGCCTATATCGCGTCCAAGGGCGGGATGAACAGCCTGACGTTCCATTTCGCCGTGCAGCTGGCAAAGGACGGGGTGCGCGTCAACTGCATCTGCCCCGGGCCCATCGACACTCCCATGATCGACAGGCAGGCCGACCTGCCCGGCGCGAAGGGAAACGGGAAGGAAAGCATCATCGCCTCCGTGCCCCTGGGGCTGGGCTATCCTTCGGACATCGCGGAAGGCGCGCTGTTCCTCGCTTCTTCCAGGCGCGCAAGGTATATTACGGGTGAAATCCTGGATATCAACGGCGGCCTGGTCATGGACTAGGCGTGGAGGAGAAGAGCATGACCCATCAGGAGCTGCTGGAAATCTACGAGCGGATGGTGCTTTCCCGCCGGTTTGAGGAAAAGGCGGAGGAACTGTACGCCCAGGGCCGGGTGACCGGCTCGCTGCATCCCTACATCGGGCAGGAGGCGGTCGCCTGCGCGGCCCTGCTGCGCCGGAAGCCCGGCGACCTGTTCACAAGCACACACCGGGGGCTGGGGCACTGCATCGCGGGCGGCATGGATGTCAGGGGGATGATGGCGGAGCTGTTCGGCAAAGCCACCGGAATCAGCGGGGGCAAGGGCGGGAGCATGCACCTGTTCGATCCGCAAAACGGCAACCTCGGCACCAACGGCATCGTGGCCGGCGGCACGTCCATCGCCTGCGGGGCCGCCATCACGCTGAAATTGATCGACAGGACGGACAACGTGGTCTTTACGTTCTTCGGGGAAGGCGCGTCGAACGAGGGCGTGACGCACGAGTCCATGAACCTCGCCAGCGTCTGGAAGCTGCCCGTCATCTTCGTATGCGAGAACAACCAGTACCAGGTGTTTACCTCGGCCATGGAAAGCTGCTCCGTGCAGGACATATCCCAAAGGGCGTCCGCTTATTCGATGCCGGGCGAAACCGTCGACGGCAACGACGTGCTGGCGCTTGACGCGGCGTTCCGGAAGGCAGTCGAGCGGGCGAGGCAAGGGGAAGGGCCGTCGCTGATCGAGGCGAAGACCTACCGCTGGCTGGGGCACTGGCCGGGGGACGTCTTCGCCTACGGGGGCTACAGAAGCACGGAAGAGGTGGAGCGCTGGAAGAAAGCCTGCCCGATCGTCCGGCTGTCGCGCCACTTGCTGGAAGCCGGCACAATGACACGGGAAATGATGGACAGCATCCATGCCCGGGTGGACGCGCAGGTTGAGGAGGCCGTGCGGTTCGCCGAGGATTCCCCGGAGCCGGACGTCGGCGTTTTGATGCAGCACGTGTTCAGCGAGGTGCAGAATGGCTAAAATCAAGTATGCGACCGCGATTCGGGACGCGATGGCCGAAGAGATGCGGCGGGACCCGCGCGTGTTCGTGATGGGCGAGGATGTGGAGCGCTTCGGCGGCGTGTTCGGGTGCACGCTGGACCTGCCGGAGGAGTTCGGGCCCGACCGCATCCGGTCGACCCCCATTTCCGAGGCGGCTTTTGTCGGCGCGGGGCTGGGCATGGCCATCACCGGCGCCAGGCCCATCGTGGAATTGCAGTATGTGGATTTCATCATGTGCGCCATGGACCAGCTCGTCAACCAGACCGCGAAAATCCACTACATGTCGAACGGGAAGATGACCGTCCCATACACGCTCCGCGTCCAGCAGGGCTGCGGGCGCGGCAACGGGGCGCAGCACGCGCAGAATTTCGAGTCGCTCTTCGCCAACATCCCCGGCTTGAAAGTCGTATGCCCCGCCACGCCGGCGGACGCGAAAGGCCTGCTGAAGACGGCCATCCGGGATAACAACCCGGTCGTTTTCTGCGAGCACAAGATGCTCTATGCCACCCGCGGGGAGGTACCCGACGACCCGGATTTCACGATTCCCTTCGGAAAGGCGGCTCTGCTGCGCGAAGGCAAGGACGCAACCATCATCGCCACCGCCTACATGGTCGCGCCCGCCTTGGAGGCGGCTGACCGGCTGGCGAAGGAAGGGATATCCGCCGAGGTCATCGATCCCCGGACCATCGTTCCATTGGACGAAGACGCCTTGGTCCGTTCGGTGGAAAAGACGGGGAGGGCCGTCATCGTACATGAGACCAACGAGTTTTGCGGCTTCGGGGCGGAGCTCGCGTTCCGGATCCAGGGCCGCGCGTTCAAGTATCTGGACGCCCCAGTCGAGCGCGTCACGACCGCCCAGATTCCCATGCCCTATGCGCGGAACCTGGAAAAGGCCAACGTGCCCGACGCCGCGAGAATCGTCCGCGCGGTGATGAAAACGCTGTACCGCGACAAGGAGGGGTCGTAATGGTTGGAACGGGAAGCCTTGTGGATGTTCCGGTCATCAGCCGCTACAAGGAGCGCCTGTCGGACGCGGAATTGATGGATTTCGCGCTGCAGCTGCGGCGCGATATCATCGGCCTGACCTTCTGCTCCGGCACCGGCAGCAGCCACGTCGGGGGCGAGCTGAGCGCGGCGGAAATCATGGCGGTGCTGTACGGGCACGCCCTGAACCTGTGCCCGGAAGAGCCGGAGTGGGCGGAGCGGGACGTGCTGGTGCTTGGCAAGGGCCATTGCGCGGCGCTGCTCTACGCCGCGATGGCCTGGCGCGGTTTCTTTGAGCGGGGCAGGCTGTTTACGGATTTCAACGTGGCCGGCAAGCTGCTGCAGGAACACTGCAACATGGAACTGCCGGGCGTCGAGGCGCCGACCGGCTCGCTGGGCATGGGGCTGAGCAACGCCTGCGGCTACGCCTGGTGCATGAAGCACGACGCGCAGCCGAACCGGAGGGCCTACGCCCTCATCGGGGACGGCGAATGCACCGAAGGGCAGACCTGGGAGGGCGCCGCGCTGGGCGCCCAGCTGGGCCTGGACAACCTCATCTGCATCGTCGACTACAACAAATACATCATTTCGTCGACCACCTACGAGGTCTGCGACCTGGAGCCCTTTGAGGAGCGCTGGAAAGCCTTCCGCTGGCATGTGGAGCGCGTGGACGGGCACGACGTCCGGGCCCTCCGGGAAGCGCTGGACCGCTGCCGGGAGCCGTCCCTGGCGCCCGGCTGTCCGCGGGTCATCCTCTGCGATACCAGGAAGGGCGCCGGGATTTCCTTCATGGAGGAAGACGCGGTGCACTGGCACGCCGGGCATCTTGACGAGGAACTCTACAAGAAATGCATGAAGGAACTGGGATTATGAGCGAGAAACTGATGATGTACGGCGCTTCCCTCAAGGGTTTCCGCGCAACCCTTTCGGAAACCCTCGCGGAACTGGGGCGCGAGCATGAGAACCTCGTCGTCGTCGACGCGGAAACCGGCACGGCGACCAACGCGATCGGGTTCAAGGAGCACTTCCCGGACAGGTACGTCACCTGCGGCATCGCCGAGCAGGCGGCCATTTCGTTCGCCTTCGCCCTGTCCCGCTGCGGGAAAATCCCGGTTGTTCCGCTGTTCAGCTGCTTCCTGGCCCGGCGCGCCTGCGACCAGGTCTACATCCAGGTCGGATACGCGGA
>JAAZAQ010000305.1 GCA_012514225.1 Clostridiales bacterium
AATACCTCGACCTGGGCGCGCGCATTCCAAAGGGCGTGCTGCTGGTGGGCCCTCCGGGCACGGGGAAGACCTTGCTGGCCAAAGCGGTCGCAGGCGAAGCCAAGGTGCCGTTTTTTTCCATCAGCGGATCCAATTTTGTGGAGATGTTCGTCGGCGTCGGCGCCAGCCGGGTTCGTGACTTGTTCGACCAGGCAAAGCGCATGGCGCCCAGCATCGTCTTTATCGATGAAATCGATGCTGTCGGCCGCCATCGCGGCGCCGGCCTGGGCGGCGGTCACGACGAGCGGGAGCAGACGCTCAACCAGCTGTTGGTTGAAATGGACGGCTTCACCACCAACGAGGGGGTCATCGTGATGGCGGCTACCAACCGTCACGACATCCTGGACCCCGCATTGCTGCGCCCAGGCCGCTTTGACCGCCAGGTCACCGTGCATTATCCCGACATCAACGGCCGTGTCGCCATCCTGAAGGTGCACGCCCGTGGAAAACCGCTCGCCGACGACGTCAACCTGGAAAACATCGCCAAGCGCACGCCCTTCGCGACAGGCGCCGACCTGGAGAACGTCATGAATGAAGGCGCCATCGTCGCCGCGCGCTACAAGCAGAAGCAGATCCATCAGGCACACCTGATCGAAGCGGTGGAACGCGTGCAGATGGGCCCGGAAAAAAGGAGTCATAAGGTTCTGGAGGAGGACAAGCGCATCGTCGCCTACCACGAGGCCGGACACGCGGTGGTCGGGCACATGCTGCCACTGACCGACGAGGTGCACACCGTCACCGTCGTTCCCCGCGGCGGGGCGGGCGGCTTTACGCTGTCGCTTCCGGAAAAGGAATTTGACATGACCAGCCGCGCCAAGATGCTGCAGACCGTATCCGTCATGCTGGGCGGTCATGCCGCCATAAAAATCGTTGAGGACGACGTGTATACCGGCGCGCAGAGCGACCTGAAGCGAGCGACGGAAATCGTCCGTACCATGGTGACCAAGTTGGGAATGAGCGACGAGCTGGGCACGGTTTACCTGGGCAAGGACCAGGAGATTTTCGTGGGGATGGAGTTCGGTCAGGCGCGCGAATACAGCGAGGAATACGCGGAGCGGGTCGACAAGGAGGTTTCCAGCGTCCTGTCAAAATGCTACGACGTGGCGATGGATACCCTGAAGGCCAACCTGGACAAACTGCACGGACTCGCCAGGCTGCTGATCGAAAAGGAGACCGTAAACCGCGAGGAATTCCTGCAGTTTATGAACAGCTCCGCGGCTGAACCGTCGCCGGCATGATGGAACAAGTGGAGAGAATCAATCGCGCGGCGCTGTCAGGCTCGCTGCGCCCCGATTTTCACTCGCACTCCACCGCGTCGGACGGCAGCCTGACTCCCGCCGCACTTATAGAACGGGCGCACGCTTCCGGCATCAATCTGCTGGCGTTGACCGACCATGAAAGCATCAATGGGATAACGGAAGCAAGCCGGCGCGCGGATTCCCTCGGGATGGGCTTCATCCCGGGCGTTGAGGTCAGTACAGCCGGCGAAGACGAGGTGCACGTCCTGGGTTATTTTGTCAACAATGGAATGCTGGAGCTGTCGGCTTTGCTGCGCTCCGTCAGCCTGGACCGGAAGCGCAGGGCGGGCCGTTTTATCGAGCGGTTTTCACAGCTTGGCATGCCCATAACCATGGAGGAGCTGCAAATTCCCAAAGGAACGGACTGCAACCGGCCCCTGGTCGCCAGGGCGCTGGTTAAAAAAGGGTACGTCGCTTCTGTCCGCGAAGCCTTTGACCGCTACCTGGCGGTCGGCAAGCCGGGCTACATCCCCCGCGAGAAAGCCGACACCCTGGACGTCGTGCGCATGCTCAGGCGGGAGGGCGCCGTCCCTGTCCTGGCGCACCCGGGCATCATCAAGTCCCCGGCCCTTAAATCACCCGAGCGATTGTCGCAGTTGAAGGAAGCCGGCTTGCTGGGTATCGAGGCCTTCCATTCGCAGCACAGAAGAGCCGAATGCCTGCGGTGGGAGGCTGTCGCGCGCAGTATGAACCTGCTTGTGACCGGCGGGAGCGATTTCCATACCCAGGGCGACGGCCATGGTGACCTGGGGTGTGTGTTGCAGCATTGGGCGGCGGCGGACCGGGACTCGCGCGAGCTGCTGCGGGCGGGGGTAACGGCGGGGAGGGTCCATGAACCAGCCTCCTGAGAGAAAGAACCGCCCCCCCGTCGGAATGAATGGGTGGAAAGTGCCGCCGGCCAACCCGCAGCAAAGGCAGGCGCACCCGATGCCGCCGTTTAGAGGCGCTGCTACCCACACCGCCATCCGGCAACCTGAAAGAAGAAGACCAAAAGCCCGCGGCATTCTATTGTTTATTGCGATTGCCGCGTTGCTGGCTGTTGGCGGGTTCATCGGTATCCGCGCCTTAAGGGACCGGCAGGTCGCCCAGAGCATCGCCCAGTATGAGCAGGTATACGGGCCCAATATCTTTATCAACGGAATCCCCATATCCGGCCTGATGCCGGAGGAAGCCCGGAAGAAGCTGGAGGCGGCCGCGCAGGAGAAAGCAGACAGCTGGAACCTGTCCATCCGTTACAGGGGGCACGTCTTCGCCAACCTCAACTACGCCTCGCTGGGTCTGACGCAATCCATGGAAGAGTTGTTCCAGCTGCTCAACGAAGCCTGGCTGGTGACCAATTCCGGCAGCGTTCATGACCGGAAAGCCGCCATCGACGCGCTGCTGCTGGAGCCCTATCGGGCGACGACGGCCGAAAGCCAGCCGGACGGCGGACAGTTGCAGGCAATCCTTGAGCAGATAGCGCCTTACGTCAACACGCAGCCGGTCAACGCGGCCATCCTTGCGTTCCGCCCGGACGAGGCGGAGCCCTTCCTGTTTCAGGAAGAGCAGCCAGGCGCAAGGCTGAACGTTGGAGCGGAGCTTGAAAAAATCCTGGGGATGGCCGCAAGGGGAGAGAGCGGGATCCTGGACCTTTCACCGGAGCTTCTCCAGCCTGAGGTTACCCGCGCCCAACTACAGGATACAGTCGCGCTCCGCTCCTCCATCTCCACGCCGATTGCCACGAGCTCCACGGAGAATCGGAACCATAATATCCGGCTGTCGTTTGCGCGGATTAACGGAACCATCTTAAAACCCGGCCAGTCCTTCAGCTTCAACGACGTGGTCGGACCCCGTACGCTCAAAGCCGGCTTTGCCGAGGCGCTGGAGTATGTGTACGGCGACCTGGTCACCGGCGTCGGGGGGGGCGTGTGCCAGGCCAGCACAACCCTGTATCAGGCTATTCTGACCGGCGGCCTTTCCAGCACGATGCGAACCCCCCATTCCGACAAGGTCGACTATACGGAAATGGGCCAGGACGCCACCGTATACCTGCATGGCGGCCGTGAAATCGATTTCCGGTTCAAGAACACCACGCCGGGAAACATCTACCTGACCGCCCACGTCAAGCCCGCGAAGAACAGCTCCAAGCGCCTGGTCGCGGAAATCAGGGTATATGGAATCAGCCTGGGCGAAGGGGTGTCCTATCGCCTCCGGTCCGAAATCGTTCAAACCATTCCGCCGCCAGAGGAAAAGAAATTTATCGTTGACAAGACCGGGCTTGTCGTGACGTATACCGATGAGGAAAAGCTGAAATCCGCCGCCCAGGAGGGCAAGGTCATCGAGACCTACCTGGAGAAGTACGTCAACGGCTCCCTTGCGGATTATCCGAAGCTCATCAGCAACGACACCTTCCGCGCGAAGCCCGCGGAATACTGGAAGGGTAATAACGTCCGCAGGGAGAATTGAGCGCCAGCCTGCATCGAATACATTTTATATTCCGGGTTTTTGTTAGGATATACTCGGGATATATCGTCGTGCGGCGGCAGTTCGTTCTGTCAGGCTTGCATGAACATACGCGTTCGGGTAAAATGATTCGCAATCGGAGGAGTTGAATGAGCGCCAAGCGGTTTTTTCTGTTTGCGAACCCGGGCAAGCCGGAAACGGTTTCCTCTGCAGGCGCGTTGGCTGACGCGCTGATTGCACGCAAGTGCTCCGTCCATCTGGACGAATGGCTGTATGACGAACTGCGCGTCGGGGAGCGAAGCTGCTTTACGGCCATCGACGGCACTTATGACGCCGTCGTATCGTTCGGCGGGGACGGAACCCTGCTTCGCG
>JAAZAQ010000306.1 GCA_012514225.1 Clostridiales bacterium
GCATGATGCTGGTCGCCAGCATGAACCCCTGCCCCTGCGGATACTACGGCAGCCGGGTCAAGCCCTGCCGCTGCGGCAGCCATGAAATCCGCAAGTACCTTGACCGCATCTCCGGCCCCCTGCTGGATCGTATCGACATCCAGACGGAGGTGGACGCGGTGGCGGTGGAGGACATCGTGAAAGACACCCGCCAGGAGGGCAGCGCCGCCGTCCGCGAGCGCGTGCAAAAAGCGCGGGAGCGCCAGGCCGCGCGGTTTGAAGGCACAGGCATCCGCACCAACGCGCAGATGCGGGGAAAGAACATGGAAGCCCAGGCGCAGGCATCGCCGGAGGCGCTGGCCTTGCTGCAGTCGGCCGTCAAGCGCTACGGCCTGAGCATGCGCGCCTACACCCGGCTTCTCAAGGTGGCGCGCACCATCGCGGACCTTCGGGGCGGGGACTCCGTTTCGGACGAGGACATGGCCGAGGCTGTGCAGTTCCGTATCATCGACGGAAAGTACTGGAGCCAGGCCCATGGCTGAGTCGCGGGAAAATCTCTGCCGCGCCTGGCTTTCCTGCGCCGAGAGCCTGACCTGGAAAGCCAGGGAGCGGGTGTTCGCCGCCTTCCCGGACGCCGGCGCGGCCTTCGAAGGGTTTTCGGATGATTTCCTCGCGTTGGTGGGGGAAAAGGCGTACCGGGAGCTGTCCGCCCTGCGGCAGAAAGGCCTGGACAAGCTGGCGCTCGCGCTTACCCGGGCGGACGTCCGCCTGTGCGGCCGGGGCGACGGGGATTTCCCGGAGTTGCTCACCAGCATTCCCGACCCGCCCGATTTGCTGTTTTACAAAGGGCTGATGCGTCGCGAGGAGCCCCGCGCCATCGCCGTGGTGGGGTCCCGCCGGGAAACGCGTTACGGGCGGGAGCAGGCTTTTGGCATCGCGCGGGATTTGGCCCGCGCCGGGGTGACCGTCGTCAGCGGCCTGGCGCGGGGCATCGATACGGCCGCGCACCGCGGTGCGCTGGAAGGGCATGGTCGGACCGTGGCCGTGCTGGGTTCCGGCATCAAGAACGTGTACCCGGAGGAAAACCGGCCGCTGGCGGAACAGATTATCCGGGAGGGCGGCGCCCTCGTCAGCGAGTTCCACCCGACAGCCGAGCCCCTGGCCTTCCGCTTCCCCTTCCGCAACCGCCTGGTTTCGGGGCTGTGCCAGGGGGTGCTGCTCATCGAAGCCCGAGAAAAAAGCGGGACCCTCATCACCGTCGGCCACGCGCTGGCGCAGGGCCGGGAGGTCTTCGCCCTGCCCGGGCAGGTGGACGCGCCTTGCTCCGCCGCGCCGCACCGGCTGCTGCGGGAAGGCGCCCGCCTGGTCACTTCGGCCGCGGACGTGCTGGAGGATATGGGGTGGGGGACGCAGGAGGCGCCCCGGCCGCCGGCCACCGAGCCGGCCGATTTGACATTGGAACAACGCAGGCTTTATGATGCGCTTTGCGATGAGCCCAAATCCCTGGACCTCCTGATGGAAGAGCTGGGAATGAGCGCCGCCCGCGCGAGCGTGCTGGTGACCCAGATGGAATTGATGGGCTGCGTCGAGGCGCTGCCCGGCAGGATGGTCCGCCGCGCCGCGCAATAATTATTCGGAGGCAGCATTGCAGGCCAGCAAGTACAAACTCGTCATCGTCGAGTCCCCCGCGAAGGCGCGCACCGTTTCCAGGTTCCTGGGGAAGGGATACAAGGTGGAGGCCTCCCAGGGCCACGTGCGCGACCTGCCCAAGTCCCAGTTCGGCATCGACGCGGACAAGGACTTCGCGATGAAGTACATCACCATCCACGGCCGGGGCGAAATCCTGGCCAAACTCCGCAAACTGAGCAAGAACGCCAGCCAGGTCTACCTGGCCACCGACCCGGACCGGGAGGGCGAGGCCATTTCCTGGCATCTGGCGCAGGCGCTGGGCCTGGACCCGGAGCAGAAGCTGCGGGTGGAGTTTCAGGAAATCACCAAAAAGGCGGTCAAGGACGCCATCCAGAACGCGCGCGCCATCGACATGGACCGGGTCAACGCCCAGCAGGCGCGCCGCGCGCTGGACCGTGTGGTCGGCTACCAGATCAGCCCCCTGCTGTGGGCAAAGGTGAAAAAAGGCCTGTCTGCGGGACGGGTGCAAAGCGTGGCGGTCCGCATGATTGTGGACCGCGAGGACGAAATCGACGCCTTCCTCCCGCAGGAATACTGGGAAATCGAGGCGCAATTCGTATCGGGCGCTTCCCGGCAGAAAAAACACCCGCTGACCGCGAAGCTGGCGACCCTCAAGGGCAGGAAGGCGGTCGTTCCGGACGCGAAATCCGCGCAGCTGGCCCGGGATAAAATCCTGGCCGGCGGGTTCACCGTCCAGTCCGTCAAGCGCCGGCAGCGCGTCAAATCGCCGGCGGCGCCGTTCACCACCTCAACCTTGCAGCAGGAAGCCAGCCGGAAGCTTAACTTTACCTCCTCCCGCACCATGCAGGTTGTGCAGGGCCTTTACGAGGGGGTGGAACTGGGCAAGGAAGGCAGCCAGGGCCTGGTCACCTATATCCGCACCGACTCCGTACGCGTCGGGGCGGAGGCGATTCAGGCGGCGCGGGAAGCCATCCTCAGCGGCTACGGCAAGGAGCACCTGCCCAGGACCCCCAGGGAATACAAGACCTCCGGCCGCGCGCAGGACGCGCACGAGGCCATCCGGCCCACCGACCTCGCGCGCACGCCCGACAGCCTCAAGGCATTCCTCTCCCGCGAGCAGCTGCAGCTGTACAAGCTCATCTACAACCGCTTCCTGGCCAGCCAGATGCAGGACGCGCGGTTTGAAACCCTGACGGCGGATTTGGCCGCTCCCGGCGTCACGCTGCGGTACTATGCGGAAAACAAGGTATTCGCGGGCTTTACCGCGGTTTACGAGGAGGGCACGGACGAGGACGGCCAGACGGCTTCCGGCGCCCTGCCCGACCTGAAGGAGGGTGAAACGGCGGAAATCACGGACGTCGCCGCGCAACAGCGCTTCACGCAGCCGCCCGCCCGCTTCACCGAGGCCGCCCTCATCAAGGCGCTGGAGGAGAAGGGCATCGGCCGCCCATCCACCTACGCCCCCACCATCGGCACTATCATTTCCCGCGGCTACGTCTCCCGCGAAAAAAAGCGACTGTACCCGACCGAAATGGGGCGGATGGTGCACCAGATCATGACAGAGCATTTTTCGCCGGTCGTGAACCCGGAGTTCACCGCCCAGATGGAGGGCCGGCTGGACGCGGTCGCCGAGGGCGGCAGCGACTGGAAGCAGCTGCTGCGGGATTTCTACCCCGGCTTCCGGGAGATGGTGAGCCGGGCGGAGGCGGAGGTCGAGAAAGTGACCCTGCCCCAGGAGGTCTCCGACGTCCCCTGCGACCAGTGCGGCACCCTGATGGTGTACAAAATGGGCCGGTACGGGCGGTTCCTGGCCTGCCCCCGCTTCCCGGAATGCCGCGGTACCAAGCCCATCCTCACCTACATCGACGCGCCCTGCCCGGAGTGCGGCGCCGGATTGCTGGAAAAGACCACCCGGAAGGGCCGCAAGTTCTACGGCTGCGAGCGCTACCCGGAATGCGCCTTTACCTCCTGGGACGCCGTGTCCCCGAAGAAGTGCCCGGTCTGCGGCAGTTACATGGTTGTCAAGCAGCGCCGCGGCAGCCGAACGCTGCTGTGCGCCAGCGAGAGCTGCCGCCACCACGAGGAAATGGAGCCGTCCCCGGAGGGGGAGGATGCCTGAAACCAGGGTCACGGTCCTGGGCGCCGGCCTGGCGGGCAGTGAAGCCGCCTGGCAGCTGGCAATCCGGGGCATACCGGTTCTGCTGGTCGACATGAAGCCCGGGCGGATGAGCCCCGCCCATTCCTCCCCGCTGTTCGCGGAACTGGTATGCAGCAACTCCTTAAAGGGCGACCGGCTGGAAAACGCGCCGGGCCTTTTGAAGGAAGAGATGCGCCTGCTGGGTTCGCTCGTCCTGTCCGCGGCGGACCGGTCACGCGTGCCGGCGGGCGGCGCCCTGGCGGTGGACCGCGACGCGTTTTCATCCTTTGTGACAGACCGTTTGAAGCGGCATCCCCTGATTGAGGCGCGCAGCGAATTGATGGAAGCGCTGCCGGAAGCGCCCTTTGTCGTGGCGACAGGCCCGCTCACGGAGGGAAAGCTTGCGCAGGCCCTTTCCGGTGTGGCGGGCACGCTTCATTTCTATGACGCCGCCGCGCCCATCGTGACGGCGGATTCCATCCGGCAGGACGCCGTCTTCCGCGCCTCCCGCCACGGAAGGGGCAGCGACTACCTCAACTGCCCCCTGAACCGTGCGCAGTACGAAGCCTTCATCGACGCCCTGCTGGAGGCGGAATGCGCGCCGGTGCACGGGTTTGAGGAGGGCCGACTGTTCGAGGGCTGCATGCCCATCGAGTCCATCGCCCGAAGGGGCCGCATGGCGCCGGCCTTCGGCCCCATGAAGCCGGTAGGCCTCGTGGACCCGGCAACGGGCAGGCAGCCTTTCGCCGTGGTGCAACTGCGCCAGGACGACGCGGCCGGCAGCCTGTACAACCTGGTCGGGTTCCAGACACGGCTGAAGTTCCCCGAGCAAAAGCGGGTCTTTGGCCTGATTCCCGGGCTGGAGCAGGCGGAGTACGCACGCTATGGCGTCATGCACCGCAACAGCTTCTTGAGCAGCCCCGGGTTTCTGGACCGGCATTTCGCCGCTTTGCGGCACCCGCTCCGGTTTTTCGCGGGCCAGCTGACCGGCGTGGAGGGCTACGTGGAAAGCGCCGCCTCCGGCCTGGCCGCGGGGCTTGGCCTTGCGGCACGGCTGAGGGGCGTTCCGGAGCCGGATTTCTCGCCTACGACGATGACCGGCGCTTTGGGCCGCTACGTCGCCGCCCCGAACCGGGACTTCCAGCCCATGAACGCCAACTTCGGCCTGCTCCCTCCGCTTGAGGGGCGCGTCCGGGGCAAGCGGCAGCGCTACGCCGCCCTGGCGGAGCGGGCGCTATTGGATTTACGGGGCATGGTGAACGGGCGGAAAGACCTGTTTAAAGGAGACAGCGATGGAATTTAAGGGGACGACCATCTGCGCGGTCAAGCGCTTCGGGCACATCGCCCTGGCCGGCGACGGCCAGGTGACGATGGGGGAGAACGCCATCTTCAAGAGCACCGCGCGCAAGGTGCGGCGCATTTACAACGGCCAGGTGCTCGTCGGGTTCGCGGGTTCGGTCGCGGACGCCTTTACCCTGTCGGACCGCTTCGAGGAGATGCTGACGCAGGCAGGCGGCAACCTGGAGCGCGCGGCCGTCAACCTGGCGCGGGAGTGGCGGGGGGACAAGGCGCTGCGGCAGCTGCAGGCGATGCTCATCGCGGCCAACCAAACGCAGATGCTG
Source organism: Clostridiales bacterium (assembly GCA_012514225.1). Lineage (GTDB taxonomy): Bacteria > Bacillota > Clostridia > Christensenellales > Aristaeellaceae > UBA6115. The sequence goes on from JAAZAQ010000306.1 coordinate 5,389, forward strand.
CTGATATCGGGAACCGGGGAGGTCATCGAGCCGGACGACGGCGTATGCGCCATCGGCTCCGGCGGCAATTTCGCGCTGGCTGCCGCGCGCGCGCTGGTGCAGAACACCGAGCTGCCCGCGCGGGA